>CALCQB010000281.1 GCA_937897535.1 uncultured Novosphingobium sp.
GACGCTCTTCCGATCTCACGGTCTGGATCAGTGGCTCATTAAATTTTAGATCTTTGCTTAAAGTGCCACTGTCAGCCGCAGGGATGCTAAATGTCACGGGAGCGCCCTTGGCAGGCCCCTGCATCATGTTGAGCATTGCGCTGCTGCCATCGCTATAAGAAACGAGATCCCAAGACTTATAGCTGACCGATAGATTCACCTGACAAGATGCATCTGGCAACGGATGGCTGGTGTTCGTCAAGGTCATGAAAACCTGCCCAAAAGACTCAGAGCGCACGATCGTCACCGGTGGAGGGATCACAGGGCGCTCGCTGATCCAGAGATGATAAACACGCTTGGCAGCTGCTATGTTGAGGCTGGGATCAAGATTATCTGTGACCAGACGCAGCGTCAGCGGCCCCACTTCAGAGCCTGTGTTGAGAAGAAAAGGGCTGTCTGTGCCCACGATCTGCGTGTCGCCAGAGTTCACACTCAAGCGCAAACTGGCTACCAGTGGCTGATATTCGGTGACGGGTATCTGCTCGCCAGAGCTCTTTTCCCAAACCTGGGTGGTGGCGATGCGGGCACGCGGTGTGAGAGACAGGTCTGTCGCCGTGTAAATGGCACCCGCGAGGCCCCCATTTTCTTCATCCAGTGAAAGCATGATCTGGCTCGATGTCGAAATCAGCACATCACTTTCATCAATGAGCGGTGTGAAATAAAAGACGGGGCTCTGCACTGGCGGCCCCAAGGAGGAGGCAGCCTGTGCCACATAGCCAGAACTCTGGGCTCCCATCGTCAAAGTCACCGTGGCACGCCCCTCGGCATCTGTCACCACTGGCGTAGCTTCTGGCTCAGAAGCATCTCCCGCTAGGCGTAAAAAAGTCACCGCCACGCCGGGCACCACCCGGGACATCATCGAGGTTCCCCTGGTTCTGGCCGGCTACAAGGCGCTTCTCGCCGACACCGCCGGCCTGCACGACGCGGTTGACGATGTGGTCGAGGCGATCGGGATCGAGCGCGCGCTCGAGGCGCTCGACCGGGCCGACCTGGTGCTGTGGCTCGGGCCCGAGGGCGCTGGCCCGCCCGGCGCCTGGGAAATTGCGGGCCAGATCGACAAAGAGGGCTATCTCGCCAAGGTGTCTCCGCGGCACCGGATTTCGGCCAGGACCGGGGAGGGGATTGAGGCGCTGCGTTCCGATCTGGTCGAGACCGCCAGCCAGGCGTTGCCGCGACCGGGTGAGGCAGCGCTTAACGAACGTCAGCATGACTTGCTGGGTGAAGCGCGCACGGCCTTGGCCCAGGCATCCGAGCACAATGACCCGCTGCTGATCGCCGAGGCCTTGCGGTTGGCGCGGGTCTCATTCGACTCGCTGCTGGGACAGACTGCCACCGAGAACATGCTGGACACACTGTTCGGGCGGTTTTGCATTGGGAAATGATTGTTCCACGTGAAACACTCCTGCGCTAAGGGGCGCAGCCAGGATGCAACAGTTTGACATCATTGTGGTCGGCGGAGGTCATGCCGGGGTCGAGGCCGCCGCCGTGGCGGCACGGATGGGTGCGCATGTCGCGCTGGTCAGCTTCGATCTCGACGCTATCGGCGCGATGAGCTGCAACCCGGCGATCGGCGGGCTGGGCAAGGGCCATCTGGTGCGTGAGGTAGACGCGTTCGACGGGATCATCGCCCGGGCTGCCGATGCCGGGGCAATCCACTATCGAATGCTCAACCGCTCGAAAGGCTCGGCCGTGCAAGGGCCGAGGGTCCAGGCCGATCGCAAGCGGTTCAAGGCCGAGGTCCAGCGCTTGTTGGCGCTGCAGGGCGATCTGACCCAGATCGCGGGCGAAGCGGCGGCGCTGCGGATCGAGGCGGGCCGGGTGACCGGGATCGAACTGGCCGACGGGACCGCGTTGTGTGCCACGGCGGTGGTGCTCTGCACCGGGACTTTCCTCGGCGGGGTCCTGTTCCGGGGTGACGAGCGGATCGTCGGTGGACGGATCGGCGAGGCTTCGGCCCAGCGGCTCGCCGCGCAGTTGCGTGAGGCGGACTTGCCGATGGCCAGGCTCAAGACCGGCACGCCGCCGCGGCTCGATGGGCGGACGATCGACTGGGCGCAGCTCGACGAACAGCCAAGCGATGTCGAACCATGGGCGATGTCCCCGCTCGGGCCGGGGCGGGTCCTGCCGCAGGTGTTCTGCGCGATCACCCGCACCAACGAACGCAGCCATGAGGTGATCCGCGCCAACCTGCACCGCTCGCCGCTGTTTTCCGGCGCGATCGGGGCATCGGGGCCGCGTTATTGTCCCTCGATCGAAGACAAGATCCATCGCTTTGCCGATCGCGATGGGCATCAGGTTTTTCTCGAACCGGAAGGGCTCGACACCCACCTCGTCTATCCCAACGGAATCAGCACTTCGCTGCCGGCCGATGTGCAACTGGCGATGCTGCGAACCATGGAAGGGCTTGAGCGGGTTGAGATGGCGGTGCCGGGTTATGCGGTCGAATATGACCACATCGATCCCCGCGCGCTGCGGCCCAGCCTGGAGCTGCGGGCGCTGCCCGGGCTCTATTGTGCCGGGCAGATCAACGGCACGACCGGCTATGAGGAAGCCGCCGCCCAGGGGCTCGTCGCCGGGATGCATGCGGCGGCGGCCGTGCTGGGCCGCGACGGACCGGCGATAGATCGGGCCAATTCCTACATGGCGGTGATGATCGACGACCTGACCCTGCACGGGGTGAGCGAGCCCTACCGGATGTTGACCGCGCGGGCCGAATACCGGCTGCGGCTCAGGGCCAACAACGCGACCACCCGGCTGACCCCGGTGGGCCTGACGCTCGGCGCGATCGGGCGGGACCGCGCGCGCTGGTTCACGCGGCGCGAGGGGGCCCGGACCAGGCTCGACAGCGAACTTGATCAGCAAGTGACCGGCAATGCCATGGCTGCCGAGGGATTGCCGGTTCGGGCCGATGTGGGCCGCCTGTCGCTGCGCGAGTGGCTGCGGTTTGGCGGGGTCGAGCTCGAATCGCTGGCCCCGTGGATCGCTGCCGACGCGCTGGATGATCCAGATCTGGCTGCGGAAGTGGCTGAGGATGCGGCCTATGCGCCGTATCTGGCCCGCCAGGACAGCGAACTGCGCGAGCTCCGCGCCGGCGAAGCCTTGCCGCTGGGTGATGACTTTCCCTATGAGGCGATCCCCGGTCTGTCGCGCGAAATGGTCGAACGGTTGAGCAAGGCTCGCCCGGCCACGCTGGCTTCAGCGGGACGGGTGCCAGGGATTACCCCAGCGGCGCTCGCCGCTTTGCTGGTCCATGCCCGGCGGCGGGCAGCATGATCCTGTCGGATGAATTGGCTGCCAAGGCCTGGTTTGAGACATTGCCCGAATGGACAAGTCAGGCGGAACACCGCCTGACCGCGCTTGCCACCTTGCTGGCGGCGGAAAACGAACGGCAAAACCTGGTCTCGGCCAGCAGCCTGGAGTCGCTGTGGGTGCGGCACTATGCCGATTCGGCGCAGCTGCTGGCCTATGTTTCACGTGAAACATCGTCGCCGTGGCTCGATCTTGGCACCGGAGCAGGTTTTCCCGGCCTGGTGATCG
Organism: uncultured Novosphingobium sp.; assembly: GCA_937897535.1. Lineage (GTDB taxonomy): Bacteria > Pseudomonadota > Alphaproteobacteria > Sphingomonadales > Sphingomonadaceae > Novosphingobium. The sequence continues at coordinate 3,577 of CALCQB010000281.1, forward strand.
CGATCCTCCGTCCGGAATGCGAAGTTGTGATGGTCGAATCGCGCGCGCGCCGAATCGAGTGGCTTGAGCGGGTCTCCGCCAGCCTGCAGCTTGACAACGCCACAATCGCCGGAACGCGGGTCGAGGCATTGCCGGCCCGCAAATTCCGCGCCATTTCGGCACGGGCCTTTGCACCGCTGCCGAAGTTGCTGGACCTATCCGCAGGATTCTCCACAAGCGATACGGTCTGGCTGTTGCCCAAAGGGCGTTCTACCCGGCAGGAACTGGCAGAGCTTCAGGGCTGGGACCACAAGTTCCACGTGGAACAGTCACTGACCGATGCCGAGTCGGGCATCATTGTCGGCACTTTGGCGGGCAGAAAGGGCAAAAAACCGTGATTCGCGTCGCGATCGCCAACCAGAAGGGCGGGGTGGGCAAGACCACCACGGCGATCAACATCGCCACCGCCATGGCCGCCATCGGCTGGAAAGTGCTGCTGGTGGATCTCGATCCGCAAGGCAATGCTTCGACCGGGATCGGCGTGGCCTCGACCGATCGCGAGCATTCGTCCTACGATTTGCTGGTCGATCAGATGCCGCTGAAATCCTGCGCCGTGCCGACCCGGATCCCCGGCCTCGATATTGTCCCGGCGACGGTCGACCTGTCTGGGGCCGAGGTCGAGCTGGTCTCGGTCGACGACCGGACCGGGCGGTTGCGCAATGCGCTGTCGGGCCACACCGGTTACGACATCGCCTTTATCGATTGCCCGCCATCGCTCGGGCTGCTGACGCTTAATGCGCTGAGCGCGGCGGATACCTTGCTGGTGCCGCTGCAATGCGAGTTCTTCGCGCTCGAAGGCCTGTCGCAGCTGCTCAAGACGGTCGAGCAGGTCCAGCAGCGGTTCAACCCGGATCTCGGGATCGTCGGCGTGGTGCTGACCATGTTCGATCGGCGCAACCGGCTGACCGATCAGGTTTCGGACGATGTCCGCTCGTGCCTGGGCAAACTGGTGTTCGAAGCGGTCATTCCGCGCAACGTCCGCTTGTCCGAGGCGCCGAGCCATGGCTTGCCGGCCCTGATCTATGATCACAACTGCACTGGCAGCCGGGCCTATATGGCCCTGGCCCGCGAGCTGATCACCCGCTTGCCCGAGAAGAGGAAGGCCGCATGAGCGACGATTCGGTAGTCCGCATTTCGGCAGCAAAACGCCCGGCCTTGGGGCGCGGGCTTGGCGCCTTGCTGGGCGAGAGTCGGCGCGAAGAGCCCTTGGTCACGTCCGCCGCTAGCAGCGAGGCCGGCGGCGGTAGCGCTCATGCCGGGGGACTGGCGATGCTGGCGGTGGCCGATATTGTTCCGCACCCGGGTCAGCCGCGCCGCCATTTTGCCGAGGAAGCGCTGGCCGAACTGGCCGCGTCGATCGCCGCGCGCGGAGTGATTCAACCGGTGATCGTCACCCCGGATGGTCCGGGGCGCTGGCGTCTGGTCGCCGGTGAGCGCCGCTGGCGGGCCGCTCAACGTGCACAACTTCATGAAATTCCAGCGATTGTCCGCGATCTCAGCGAGCGCGAGGTTACTGCGCTGGCCTTGATCGAGAACCTCCAGCGCGAAGACCTCAACCCGATCGAAGAAGCGCGGGCCTATCACCGGCTGGCCGAAGACGAAGGCCTGACCCAGGCCGACATCGCCAAGCTGGTCGACAAGAGCCGCAGCCATGTCGCCAACCTGCAGCGGCTGTTAAGCTTACCCGACGGCGTGGTAGCGTTGGTCGAGGAGGGCAAGCTGTCGATGGGCCATGCCCGGGCGCTGGTCGGCAACGAGAACGCCCAGGCGCTGGCCGACCAAGCCGTGGCCAGACAGCTTTCGGTGCGCGAAGTCGAACGGCTGGCGCGCAAGCCGGTCAGCGCGAGCGCACCTCCGCGGCGCGCGCGCAGCGAGCGCGATCCGGGCGATGCCGCCGATATCGCTGCGGTGCAGAACCATCTCGAGGAATTCCTTGGGCTGTCGGTGCGGATCAACACCGATGCCGATCCGCGTTCGGGGGTGGTGACGATCCGCTACCGCACGCTCGATCAGCTCGATCTGATCTGCCAGCGGCTGACCGGTGGCGGAATTTAGGGGTTTTCCCGCGCCAAAGGTTAACGCGGCGGCGCGATCGGTTAACCACACCCGCAAGTAAACATTGAAGAGAGTGGTCCTACTTAGAGGCTGCGAATGGGGGGTTTTGCCGGCCATTCGGGTGGCGCTGACCCGCGCTTCCGGCATCAAGTTTTGAAGGGACCAGATTACTATGCGCAATTCGCTTCGTCTCGCTGTGGTCGGCGTTATCGCCGCCGCTTCGTTTGCCACCTCGGCCCAGGCCGCAACCACTGCCACCGGCACCGCGACCGCTGAAGTGCTCAGCTCGCTGACCGTCACCGCGGTTGACGACCTGCGCTTCGGCCAGATCGCTGCCAACACCGGCGGCACCGTCACGGTCAATGCCGACCTGACCGCTTCGTCGGGCGGAACCCTGGTTTCGACCGGAACGCGCGGTCCGGCGTCGTTCAACGTTCTCGGAACCCCGAACACGATGGTAGTCGTCACGCTGCCGGTCGCCCCGGTCAACCTGACCCGCGTCACCGGCACCGAAACGATGTCGCTCGGCGCGTTCAACACCGAACCCAACGGTGCGTTCCAGCTCAGCGGCACCGGTGCCGGCACCTTCACCGTCGGCGGCACGCTGACCGTGGGTAACAACCAGGTTGCCGGCGCCTATACCGGCACGTTCAGCGTTTCGGTTGAATATCAATAAGCTATACAATCCCCGCCAAGGGGAATGATGGGATCGCAAGGGGGCCGTATCCGCTTAGGCAGGTGCGGCCCCTTCCTTTTGCGCAAACCGGGCATGGTTAGCCGAAAATTAACCGTAACTGCCTATTCCCCAGAGGTAATCCCGGAGCGCGTCTCGCGTCTTCCGGTAACCTTTCTGAGGGGACCCGATGATCCGCTTTCCTGCCATCCGCCGACTGGCTGCATGTGCCGCGCTGCTAAGTACAGCGATGCTCGCGGTTCCGGTCCAGGCCCAGGGCGACCTGCTGGTCGCGCCGACCCGGGTGATCATCAACAGCGGCGGCAACGCCGAAGTGGTGCTGAGCAACATCGGCGACAAGCCCGCGACCTACCGGATCTCGCTCGAACTCCGGCGGATGGATGAAGACGGCGATTTCAACGACGTCGAAGAGGCCGCCGCAAACCCGGCCGAGCGCGCCGCGCTCGACATGGTCCGCTTTGCGCCCAAGCGGGTAACCCTGCTGCCGGGCCAGCCCCAGGCGGTGCGGATCTCGGTCCGCCCACCCGAAGGCCTGCCCGACGGCGAATACCGCGTGCACATGAGCTTCCGCGCGATCCCCACTCCGGCGGCGCCTACAGCGGCAGCTCCGGCCGAGACCGCGCCTGCCACCGGTGTTTCGATCCAGCTCACCCCGATCTATGGCATCACCATCCCGGTGTTCGTGCGCAAGGGTCGGCTCGAGGCACAGGCTACGATCGGCAGTGCGCGGCTGGTCCGGTTTGAAAGCCAGTCGTTTCTCGAGGTCGAGATGGGCCGGACCGGCCAGCGCTCGGTCTATGGTGAGCTGATCGGCAAGGGCCCACGCGGCGAGATACTGTTCTCCATGCGCGGAATCTCGGTCTATCCCGAGGTCCAGCGCCGCAAAGTGCATGTGCCGTTGAATGCTGAACAGCTGGCCAAGGTCAAAGGCCCGGTGAAGCTCGAATACCGCGAACTGCCGGAAAACGGCGGCGCCATGATTGCGCAAGCGACCGTGACAGTCTCGTAACCGTGCGGCGCAGCCAACGATCGCGATCCTCCTGACGTCATGAAACACTGGCTCGCCCGGACCCGCAAGGCCGCCGCAGTGATTGCGGCGGTGCTTGGCGTTTGGGCGATGCCGGCCCAGGCCGAGGGCTGGAGTGCCAATGACGACGATTCGCTGCTGCTCGAACTGCGCAGCGGCCAGTTCCGGCTCGGCGAACCGCTGCGCGGGTACCAGACTCCCAGCGGGGTCTGCGTCGATTTCGCCGATCTGATCCAGGCGCTCGACCTGCCGGTCCGGCTCGACAAGAAGTCGCGCCGCGCAACTGGCTGGATCTTTGCGGAAGACCAGCGACTGGTGATCGACCGCGACTCCAACATGGTACAAACCATGAACGGAAACCGGTCGATTGCGACCGATGCAATCCAGGACACCCCCGAAGGCTGGTGCATGGGCCTGTCGGCGCTATCCCAGTGGCTGGGGGTGAAGTTCCGCCCCGATGTCGCCAATCTCGCGGTGGTGATCGAAACCGACCGCAAACTGCCGTTTCTTGAGGCGATGGAGCGTAAAAGTCGCGCGGCGCGACTTCGCACGCCCAGCGACCGCGAATTCGACCTGGCCAGCCTACCGCAGGCTCAGGCGCCTTACCAAGCCTGGCGCGCCCCAGCGGTCGATGTCCAGATCCAGGGCCAATGGAACTCGCGCGGCGGGTTTACCAGCCAGTACGAGGGCCTCGCCAGCGGTGAAGCGCTCGGGATGAGCTATACAGCGCGGTTGGCGGGGAGTGATTCGCTGCTGCCCAATTCGCTGCGGCTCAAGGTCTATCGCAACGATCCCGCGGGCGGTCTGCTCGGGTCGCTTGGGGCAACTCAGGTTGCGGTCGGCGATGTCGACACCCCGACCGGGGCATTGTCCGGCCAGAGCGCCTACGGCCGCGGGGCCTTCATCTCGAACCGCCCGCTCAACTTGCCCTCACGCTTCGGCAAGACGACGCTACGCGGTACCTTGCCGGCCGGATGGGACGCCGAGCTCTATCGCAACGGCGTGCTGCGAGCCTACCAGCCCGATCGCGGCGATGGCCGCTATGAATTTCCCGATATCGAGCTGCAATTCGGCGAAAACGAATTCGATGTGGTGCTCTATGGCCCGCAAGGGCAGGTCCGCCACGAACAGACCAGCCAGAATGTCGGGATGCAGAACCTGCCGGCCGGCAAGACCTGGTACTGGGGGGGAATCCTCGAAGAAGGCAAGGACCTGATCGATCTCGGCAAGCCGAGCTACCTGACCCAGTCCGGCTGGCGCTGGGGGGTCGGGGTCGAGCGCGGGCTCGATAGTCGAACCACCGCGGGGCTCGGCTATCACAGCCTGACCCGCTCGGGACGCCGCAAGCACTATCTCGAGGCGATCCTGCGTCGCTCGGTCGGTCCGATGCTCGTCGAGCTATCGGGCGCGCAGCAGTTTGGCGCCGGCCGGGCCTTGCGCGGCGAGGCGCTCGGGCGGATCAAGGGTGTCAACTTCAATGCTTATGTCCTGTGGGTCGATGGCGCGTTCGATTCGGACCTGGTTTCGATCGAGCAGCGCCGCGAATTCGGGCTGCGGCTGTCCGGCTCGGTCAAGCTGGGTGCGTGGCGGCTGCCGGTCGAGGCCGGTGGGCGTCAGACGCTGTCGCGGCGCGGGGTGCGGATTACCGAACTGCTGAGCCGGGCCTCGGGGCACATCGGGCGGGCCTCGTTGACGCTCGAACTGCTCAATCGCCAGGTCGCCGGTCCGGCACCGCTGACTGCGGGTGAAGATCACGGCAACCGCCTGACCCTGATCGGCAACAGCCGGATCGGGCCAGTGCGGCTGCGCGGTCAGGTCGCCTTCGGGCTCGACGGCAACCATCCGGGGTTTCAGCGCAGCCAGATCGTGGCCGACGCGCCGATCGGCCCGGCCTCGACCCTGCGCGCCGGGTTCGACTATGACGCGGTCGGTAGTCGGCAGGAATATTCGCTGGGTTATGTTCATCAATTCAAACACTTCGCCTTGCGCGGCGAGGGCCGGGTCGACAGCCACGGCCAGGTCGGGTTCGGCCTGACCCTGGCCTTCAGCGTCGGACCCGATCCGGTCGATGGCGGCTGGCGGGTCTCGCGCGAGCGGCTCGCCGAAACCGGCCAGGCCAGCGTCGAGGTCTTCCGCGACGAGAATGGCGACGGCTATCGCCAGGCGAACGAACCGGCGGTCGAGGGCGTCGCGGTCGAAGCTGGGTTCCGCCACGGCGAGCTCGCGACCAATGCCGATGGCCGCGCGGTGATCGACGGGCTGACGCCCTATGTCCCGGTGCTGGTCTCGATCGACGGGGGCAGCCTGCCCGATCCGCTGCTCCAGCCCAAGGGCCGCGGCATGGTTGTGACCCCGCGCCCGGGGGTGACCGCCAGGGTATCGCTGCCGCTGGCCCCGACCGGCGAGATCGAGGCCGCGCTGCTCGGTCCCGATGGCGAGCCGCGTGGCGGGATCGGGATCGAGCTGGTCGATGCGAGCGGCGTCGTGGTGCTGCGCGGCCAGAGCGACTTCGATGGCTACCTGTTCTTCGATTCGGTGCCCTATGGCAGCTATCGCCTGCGGCTGACCGAAGTCAGCGCCAAGGCGCTGGGGGCCAGGCCGGATCTGACCGCCAGCTTGCGGATCGATCGCGCCACGCCGTCGCTGCGGTTGGGCCACTTGCGGATCGCGCTGCTGCCGGTCACGCCGGACCTTGCCCGGGCCGATTAATCGCGCGATTAAATTCCGGTTGACCGCCGCGCCCCCGGCGCATTACGCCTCTCGGCAACAGATACCCTTGAGAGGAACCGCCGATGTCGCTCGATTCGCTGGCCCGCACCGCCTACAACGAAGATCACGAAGCCTTCCGCCAGACCGTGCGGCGCTTCGTCCAGGAAGAGATTGCGCCGAATCAGGCAGCCTGGGCCGAGGCCGGGATCGTCCCCAAGTCGATCTGGCCCAAGGCCGGTGAACTGGGCCTGCTGTGCCCGACGGTGCCGGAGGAATACGGCGGTCTCGGGCTCGATTTCGGCTACAACGCGATCGTCGATGAAGAAAGCGCCTACCACGGCGGAGTCACCACCGGCTTCTCGCTCCAGTCGGACATCGTGTCCAACTACATCATCGCCCACGGCTCGGAAGAGCAGAAGCGCGAATGGCTGCCCAAGCTGGTCTCGGGCGAGGTGATCACCGCGATCGCGATGACCGAACCGGGCACCGGGTCCGACCTGCAGGGGATGCGCACCACCGCCAAGAAGGACGGCAATCATTACGTGATCAACGGGTCGAAGACCTACATCACCAATGGCCAGAACGCCGACCTGATCCTGGTCTGCTGCAAGACCGATACCGAGGTGCAGCCGGCCTGGAAGGGCGTCTCGATCGTGCTGGTCGAGGCCAGTCGAGAAGGGTTCAAGCGCGGCCGCAACCTCGACAAGATCGGCCAGGACGAGGCCGATACTTCGGAACTGTTCTTCGAGGACGTCCGGGTGCCGATCACCAACTGCCTCGGCGAGGAAGGTCAGGGCTTCATCTATCTGATGAGCGAACTGCCGCAGGAACGCCTGTCGATCGCGGTCTCGGCCCAGGCCTCATCGCAGCGCGCCTTCGACATGACGGTCGAATATACCCGCGACCGCAAGGCCTTCGGCAAACCGATCATCGATTTCCAGAACAGCCGGTTCGTGCTGGCCGATCTCAAGGCCAAGCTGCAGGTCGGCTGGGCCCATCTCGACTGGGCGCTGACCCGGCACCTCAACAAGGAACTGACCCCCGAAGAAGGCGCGGCGGCCAAGCTGTGGCACACCGAGCTGCAGTGGGAAGTGATGGACAAGTGCCTGCAACTGTTTGGCGGCGCGGGCTACATGAACGAATACCCGATCGCCCGGATGTGGCGCGGCGCGCGGGTCACCCGGATCTTCGGCGGGACCAGCGAGATCATGAAGGAGCTGATCGGACGCAAGCTCTGACATCAATTCTCGATATGACCGACCTACTCCTCCCTTCCCCGGCGGGGAAGGGTCGGGGATGGGGGAGCGAGGCCGCCAGGCCTGGCGTCGATGCCGGCGTGGAACCCCCACCCCCCAGCCCCTCCCCAACAGGGAGGGGAGTCACAGGTCCGGATCAATGTGATCTGGCAATAGCCTGAATTTCGCGTCGGATACCAGAAGGGGGCCCTGCGGCCCCCTTCTTCGTTTCAGTTCGTGCGCACCCGCTTGTCGGGCACGATCCGGACCCGCTTGTCCGGGACCTTGCGGTAAGTGGTTACGGTCCGATAGCGCGCCGGGGTGGTCGTGGTGACATAATCATCGTAAACCACGGTTTCCTTGCATTCGCGTGGCTGGGTCTGGCCCTGGACCTGAACGTAGGCGACCGGGACCATCACCATCATCGGGGCATAGCCGTAGCCGACAACGGGCTGGCCATAGCCCTGGCTCCAGCTGGTGTTCTGTTCAAGGTAGGATTCGCACCAGTCACGCGCCGCGCGCTGGTCGGCTGCGTCGCCGATCGCGCCGCCAGCGACCGCGCCAACGGCGGCCCCGGCGATCGTGCCGACCACCCGGTTACCCTTGCCGCCGATCCGGTTGCCGACCACGCCGCCCAATACGCCGCCAAGCACCGCGCCGCCAACCTTGTTGCCGCTGCCGTGGCGGCGACGGCATTCACCCAGCCAATTCGCCCGGGCCTGTTCCCAGCCGGGCGGATAGGCGCCCGGCTGGCCCGGCAGCATCGGGGGATGGCCGGCGGGATGGGCCATCGGCGGTCCGCCGTGCCATTCGGGGCGATTGTCGGGCATTGGGCCGTCATAGACGTTGCCATCGGCATCGACCACGCCGGACGGTGGGGGTGGCAGCGCGGGCTGGGCCCAGGCCGGTGCGGCAAGCGTCAGCGCGGTGACGCCAAGCAGGGCGAGACGAACAGACATGGCAATCCCCTGGAAAAGCCGGGCGATTCCGGCATTAACCTGGAATTTAGCATCAGGTCCGGCCTTTGACCAAGGCTTGCGGGCCGCCCGTATTGGGGCTGTCCCGATTCGGAGCAGGCCGAAGCGGTCAGATTACGGCCGCAATGACTTCAGCCAGGGCTTCGATCCCGCGGGCGTCATCTGCATCGAACCGCGCAACCTCGGGGCTGTCGAGGTCGATCACCGCGATCACCTGTCCGTTACGCCGGATCGGGACCACCAGTTCCGCCGCGCTGGCCGCGTCGCAGGCGATATGGCCGGGAAAGGCGTGCACGTCAGGCACCAGCTGGGTCTCCCCGCTCGCCGCTGCCGCGCCGCAGACCCCCTGGCCAAACGGGATCCGGATGCAGGCGGCCTTGCCCTGGAACGGACCGAGCACCAGCTCGTTGTCGATCACCCGGTAAAACCCCGCCCAGTTGAGCCGGGGCAGATATTGCCAGATCAGCGCGGAGAGATTGGCCATATTGGCGACAGCATCGGGTTCGCCAGCGGTCAGCCCGCGCGCCGCTTCGGCCAGTTCGCGGTAAAGCTCGGCCTTGGGCTGGTCGGGATCGGGTTGGAAAACGTACATCGGGCCGTCGATAGCCTAGACTTTGGTTGCCGCCTAGCCGGTGACAAAGTATCACCCCCCCATGTCGACCAAACGCAAGCTGCTTGTCGCCCTGTCCGTGTTCCTGCTGGTGCTGGGCGGGTTCGTGTTCTGGATCTGGCGGGGCACCCCGGCCGAGCACACTACAGACGAATTGTCGGGCAAGGACCCGGTGATTGTCGAGGCCAAGAAGGAAGTCATCCCCTCGGTCACGATCGCCCGCCCGGTCGGCTGGGCCGCAGGCGAGACCCCGGTCCCGGCCAAGGGGCTCGAGGTCAAGCGCTTCGCCGAGGGGCTCACCCACCCCCGCGTGATCTACACCCTGCCAAACGGCGATGTGATCGTCGCCGAAGCCGATTCGCCGGTTTCGAACATGGGCGGCGGGATTGTCGGCTGGTTAGCGGAAAAGCTGATGAAGCGCGCCGGATCGAACACCGATTCGCCCGATACCCTGCTGCTGCTGCGCGACGGCAACGGCGACGGCGTGGCCGAACAGAAGTTCACCCTGCTGACCGGCAAACACCTCGCCTCACCCTCTGGCCTCGCCTGGGCCGACGACCGGCTTTATGTCGGCAATCACGATGCAGTGATCGTGTTCGATTACAAGCTGGGCGAAACCGCGATCGCGGGCGACCCGCGCAAGGTCATGGATCTGCCGGCGGCGGGCAATCACTGGATGCGCAACCTGGTGCTCAGCGCGGACGGCAACCGGCTCTACGTCGCGGTCGGCTCGTCTTCGAACATCGGTGAGAACGGGATGGAGCTTGAAAAAGGCCGCGCCGCGATCTGGGAGAAGGACCTGACCAAGGACGGCTTCCCGCGCCAGTTCGCGCAAGGGCTGCGCAACCCCAACGGCCTCGCCTGGAACCCGGCCACCGAAGAGCTGTGGACCACGGTCAACGAACGCGACCAGCTCGGGCCCGATCTGGTTCCGGATTACCTGACAAACGTTCCGGTCGGTGCGCATTATGGCTGGCCGTGGATCTACTGGAAGAAATACACCGATGACCGGGTCAAGGCGCCGCCGCCCGAATATATCGACGATTTCGTCCGCAAGCCCGAATATGGGCTGGGCGCGCATGTCGCGGCGCTCGGTCTGGCCTTCGACGTCGGCGGAGAACGGCTCGGTGCAAACTTCTCGAGCGGCGCATTCATCGCCCGGCACGGTTCGTGGAACCGCACCCCGCCAGCGGGCTACGATGTGGTGTTCATCAAGTTCGATGCCAATGGCAATCCGCTCGGGCTGCCGGTTCCGGTGCTGACCGGGTTCCTCAAGGACAATGGCGACACCCGTGGCCGCCCGACCTGGGTAGCCTTCGCGCGCGACGGCGCGCTGCTGGTCAGCGACGATACCGGCGGGATCATCTGGCGGGTGGTTGCCCCGGGCGCGGCCCCTTCGCCGGCGATCAAGCCGGTCAAGGTCGGCAGCCTGCCTCCGCGCCGCCAGCTCGATGGCGATCCGGCGCAATACAAGGGTGCGTTCGAGCCCGACCAGAAGGTCAGGGAGCAGTAAAGCCTAGAGCGCTTTGCCGGCCTGCCCGGCCAGTTCGGTGACGAACTGCCAGGCGACCCGGCCCGAACGTGCGCCGCGGCGCTTCGACCACTCGAGCGCCGCTGACTCTTCCCAGTTCAGACCGTATTCGGCGCAATAGCCGCCGATGATCGCCAGGTAATCGTCCTGGCTGCAGTTGTGGAACCCGATCGACAGCCCGAACCGGTCGGCCAGCGCCAGCCGGTCATCGACGGCATCGCGTGGATTGATCGGATCGTCCTGCTCGGAAAGGTGCCGGGGAACAATGGCCCGGCGGTTGCTGGTCACCGCGATCCGGACATTGCCGGGGCGCGCTTCGATTCCGCCCTCCAGCCACGAACGCAACGCGCGCGGGCCGGTGCTGTCGTTCTCTTCGAAACCAAGGTCGTCGATAAACACCAGAAAGCTGCGGTCCGGCCCGGCCAGCGCGGCAAACAGCGCGGCGAGCGAACCGAGTGCTTCCGGCGCGACCTGGACCAGCGCGATCCGCCCGCCCTGCTGCTGCGCGGCGAGCACCGCTGCACGCAGCAGCGCCGACTTGCCCATTCCGCGCGATCCCCATAGCAGCATGTCGTGCGCGGCGTGTCCCGCCGCCAGCCGGGCGACATTGCCGACCACGGCCTGCTTCTGCGCATCGATGCCCTTGAGCAGGTCCAGCGGCGGGGCGAGCAACTGCGCTACTGGCCGGGCGCTGCCGTGCCAGACATAGGCGGGGGCCGCCTGCCAATCGGCCGCAGCACTGGCGGGCGGAGCCATCCGCTCGAGCGCCGCCGCAATCCGTGCGAGGGGGTCGCCCTGGTCGCTCATCCGGCCAGTGCCTCGGCGCTGAGCGCATAGAGCAGCTCCGCCCCGGCCATCGCCGCCACTTTCAGGCCGCGTGCCTCGGGGGCGAGATGCGCGGCGAAATAGCGGGCGACCACCGACTTGGCCTCGCCGCCCGCGCCGTCGCGGGCCTGGCGCTGCAATTGCCATCCGGCGACTGCAGTTGCGGCCATCGTGCAGAACGCGACCGATCCGGCCAGCTTGTCGTCGAGGCTCGCCGCTTCGACCATCCACTCCGCGACCGCTGCGCAATCCTCGGCCAAGGCCTTGAGCTGCGGCGCATCGCTGCAGTCGGCCGCGACTTCGGCGAACAATTCGGCCAGCACACCGCCGCCTTCATAGCCGAGCTTGCGGGTGACCAGATCGGCGGCCTGGATTCCGTTGGTCCCTTCATAGATCGGGGCGATCCGCGCGTCGCGATAATGCTGCGCCGCGCCGGTCTCCTCGACGAAGCCCATGCCCCCGTGGATCTGCACCCCCAGGCTGGCGACTTCGCAGCCGATGTCGGTGCCCCAGGCCTTGATCAGCGGGACAAGGCAATCGGCCCGCTGCTGCGCGCCGGCGATCCCCAGTGCGCCGCGGTCGACCTGTCCGGCGGTGTAGTAAAGCAAGGCCCGCGCACCTTCGGTCAGCGCCCGCATTCGCAGCAGCATTCGCCGCACGTCGGGGTGCTCGATGATCGCCGCCGGCTGCCGGTCGCGCACACCCTGGACCCGGTCCCGCGCATAGTGCCGTGCGGCCTGCAGCGCGCGCTCGGCGATCTGCACGCCCTGGCTGCCGACATTGATCCGGGCCGAGTTCATCATCGTGAACATCGCCTTGAGGCCTTCGTTCTCAGCCCCGACCAACTCGCCGACGCATTGGTCGTTGTCGCCGAAGCTCATCACGCAGGTCGGGCTGGCCATGATCCCCAGCTTGTGCTCGAGCCCGGCGCAGCGCAGGTCGTTGCGCGCGCCCGGCGACCCATCCGGGTTGACCAGATACTTCGGCACCACGAACAGGCTAATCCCGCGGCTGCCGGCCGGGGCATCGGGGGTGCGGGCGAGGACCAGGTGGACGATGTTCCCGGCCAGATCGTGTTCGCCCCAGGTGATGAAGATCTTGGTGCCCTTGATGGCCCAGGTGCCGTCACCGCGCGGGGTGGCGGTGGTCCGCAGCGCGCCGACATCGGAACCGGCCTGCGGCTCGGTCAGGTTCATGGTGCCAGACCACTCGCCGCTGATCAGCTTGGCCAGATAGGTATCCTTCTGGCTCGCACTGCCATGGTGCTGGAGCGATTCGATCGCGCCGACGGTCAGCATCGGCAGCAGCGAGAAGGCCATGTTGGCCGCGCCGAGATTTTCGAGGACATTGGCGGCGAGGGTAAAAGGCAGGCCCTGACCGCCAAAGGCCACGTCGCCCGAAATCGCGTTCCAGCCCTGTTCGACATAGGCCTGGTAGGCCTGGGCAAAGCCGTCTGGCAGGCTGACCGTGCCGTTGGCGAGCTTCGCGCCTTCGAGGTCGCCCTTGCGGTTGAGCGGAGCGAATTCACCGGCGGCGAATTGCCCGATCCCCTCGACGATCGCTTCGACCATGTCGGGGCTGGCGGCGGCGAACCGCTCGTGGCTCGCCAGTTCGGCGATTCCGGCGTTGACCCGGATCGCCAGGACCTGGTCGGCGGTGGGGGCAGTGAAGGTCATGGCGCTTTTCCTTGGCAATGCCTGCAACCGCCTATAGCGCGAGCGCATGACGGGCAAGGTGCAGATAGTGGGCGACGATCCTGCCGCAATCGCCGCTGCAGTAGCGGTGCTGCGCGGCGGCGGGCTGGTCGCGCTGCCGACCGAGACGGTTTACGGCCTCGCCGCCCGCGCCGACAGCGCCGCTGCCGTAGCGGCGATCTACCGCGCCAAGGGGCGGCCCGATTTCAATCCGCTGATCGTCCATGTGCCCGATCTCGCCGCAGCGGAAGCCATCGCCGAATTCGACGACCGCGCCCGGCATCTGGCAAGGGAGTTCTGGCCCGGCGCGCTGACCATGGTCCTGCCGCTACGCAGTGGCGCGCGAATCGCCCCGGCGGTGACCGCAGGCCTGCCTACCATCGCGCTGCGCTGCCCGGCCCACCCGGCGATGCGCGCGGTGCTGGCGGCCAGTGGTCTGCCGCTCGCCGCGCCGTCCGCCAACCGCTCGGGCGGGGTCAGTCCGACCCGGGCGGAGCATGTCGCGGCCTCGCTGGGCGATACGGTCGGGCTGGTGCTCGATGGCGGGCCCTGCACCGCCGGAATCGAAAGCACGATCGTCGCCCTGCGCGAAGGTGGCTGGCAGGTGCTTCGCCCCGGCCCGGTGACCGAGGCGCAGCTTGCGGTGCTGCTCGGCCCGCCACTTGACGTCACGGCGGAACGAGGGATCGAAGCTCCGGGCCAGTTGGCGAGCCACTATTCGCCCGGCAAGCCGGTGCGGCTGAATGCCCAGCGGGCCGAACCGGACGAATTCCTGATCGGGTTTGGCGCGGTAGCCGGAGATTTCTGCCTTTCGCCCGGCGGTGACCTGGCCGAAGCAGCAGCGCGGCTTTACGAAGCGCTCCACGCCGCCCAGCGGGCGGACCGGCCGCGGATTGCGGTGGCGCCGCTGCCGGACCGGGGGATCGGCACCGCGATCAACGACCGACTGCGCCGGGCTGCGGCTTGATCAGTCGGGCTGGACCGGGATCTGCGGTTTGATCCAGTCCATTTCCGCCACGATCTTGTCGCGCTTGAGGCAAGCCTGCGAATCGCCCGCGTTGCAGCTGCGGTCCTGTTTGGCGTAGTCGCGCTCGAGCTTGCCGTAGCGCTCTTCCAGCTTGCGCAGCTCCCGACCGCGCTTCTGGTCCGACTCGGACTGGCTCGTGGTGGCAAGGTCGACCCCTTTGCTGACCACCCGCACCGGGGCGGTCGCAACATCGACCAGCGTGCGGGCGACACAGCCGCCCAGCGCGGGGATCAGGACTATCGCAAGAATCAAACGTCGCATCGGTTGCTCCAAGGTGCCGCAGCACCCTGGAGGCAGACCGCTTGCCGCAAGCTTAACCTGCGGCAACGGCTCGTCGCGTTCGTGGCCCAAATCAAGGCTTGGGCGGAGCCGGCGGTTCGGGGGCCTTGGGCGGCTCGGTCGCGTCGCCATCCTTTTGCTGGACCCCGGCTTCGCAAACCAGCTTGCCCGCGCCCATCGAACTGACGGTGCAGCGCGCGCGGCCCTTCACCGTGACATTGCCCGAACCCATGATGCTGGCGTCGACCTCGCCGTCGGAGGCGAACGAGGTACTGCCTGAACCGGCGATCGAGATATCGGCCTTTTCGACCTTCAAGGCATCCATCTGGGCCGAACCGCTGCCCGCGATCGTCATGTCGAGCTTGCGGACATTGCCGGCGGCACGGAAGTTGCCCGATCCGGCGATGGTCAGATCGAGCGATTCGCCAGAAACCGCTGTGCTTTCGATCGTGCCGGACCCGGCCACGGTAACCTCGGCCTTGCTGGCCAGTTGGGCGGTGGTGATCTTGCCCGTTCCGGCCATCACCACTTCGCGCGGGGCGGGCATGGTGACATTGACGATCGCGACCTTGTCGCCCGAACCGAAGGCCTTGTCCTTGCGGTGGATCGCCAGGCTGCCGTCCTTCAGGCTGAAGCGGATCTGGTCCTTGACCTCTTGATCGCCCTCGACGCTGATCGCCAGCTTGTCGCCGGTGGTGACGCGGACCTCGTCGGGTCCGGCCAGGACCAGTTCGTCCGGCGCCTTGCCGGTCAGGTCTAGTTCGGCCAGCGGCTTGCCTTCGTCGCCGTTGAAACTGACCTTGCCGTCGCAGCCCGCAACCCCGGCGGCCAGCGCCACCGCGATGATCGGGCCCAGAGCCCGGGCGAATTTGGCGAACTTGAGCTTCATCGTGATTCTCCCACACTGTGTGTTGGAGACATAATACAGCAAGACGGGACTTTCAAGAGCCAGTCCGTGCCGCAATGCAAAAGGGCCGCCCCTGGCAGGACGGCCCCTTGCAAGTCCGGTGCTGGCGCAGCCTATTCGGCGACGACCGCCTCGGCATAATACTTCGGCGCATGCTCGTTTAGGATCGCGAGGATCTTCTTGAGCGCGGCCGGTTCGTCGGTCTTTTCCATTGCTGCCAGTTCGCGCGCGAGGCGCGAGGAGGCCGCTTCGAAGATCTGCCGTTCCGAATAGGATTGTTCAGGCTGATCGTCGGCCCGGAACAGGTCGCGGGTGACTTCGGCGATCGAGACCAGATCGCCCGAGTTGATCTTGGCTTCGTATTCCTGGGCGCGGCGCGACCACATCGTGCGCTTGACCTTGGGCTTGCCAGTCAGCGTCGCGAGGGCTTCGCGCAGGGTCTTGTCGCTCGACAGCTTGCGCATCCCGATCGCCTCGACCTTGTTGGTCGGCACGCGCAGGGTCATGCGTTCCTTTTCGAACCGCAGCACATACAGTTCCAGAGTCATCCCGGCGATTTCCTGCTCTTGCAGTTCAATCACCCGGCCAACCCCGTGCTTGGGGTAAACCACGTAGTCACCAACATCGAAGGCGTGGGCCTTGGCCACCATGTACAGTCCTTTCAAACGCGGGGTTGGCGCAAATGCGCCGGTTGCTGGAACGGCATGGTGCTGCCAGCGGGCAATCGGAATCGACCCGGCCCGATGCAAACATCAACCGCCCGTATGCACCCCGCCTTTCATGAATGCGGCAGGTAATCAGGGCAAAGCCCCGCTGCCGTCGCGCTATTATATAACACAACGGTAACATAATTACCATACCCGAGAATCCAACGGCTCCCGGGCGGGTGTTTCAATGCTGGAGCGGCCGGGCGCGGGCCCGGCAAAATGGCTTAGTCGCCTTCGCCGGGCTCGGCCGAGAAGAACTTGTCGAACTTGCCGTCTTCGCCCTTGTGCTCGTCGGCGTCGGCCGGCGGATCCTTCTTCTGGGTGATGTTGGGCCATTCGGCGGAGTATTTGGTGTTGAGCTCCAGCCAGGTTTCCAGCCCGCTTTCGGTATCGGGCAGGATCGCTTCGGCCGGGCATTCAGGCTCGCACACCCCGCAATCGATGCATTCGCTGGGATTGATCACCAGCATGTTCTCGCCCTCGTAGAAGCAATCGACCGGGCAGACCTCGACGCAGTCGGTGTACTTGCACTTGATGCAGGCGTCGGTGACGACATAGGTCATGGCGGTTCGGTCCCCTAAGGCGAGTTGTTATCGCTTGCTGCTATGGGATTTGCAGCCGTCCCGTCAAGCACGCGATAGCAGGCCAGCGCTTCGGCAACGGGTCCGCGCCGCTCGGGCAGGGTCAGAAGCTCGATCACGGCCACGCCGCGCGGCAGTGGCAGGACCAGCACATCGCCGACTGCGACGGCCTGCGCGATGCGCTCCACCCGCTTGCCGTTGAGCCGGATATGCCCTGCGCCGACCAGCGCCTGCGCCGCACTCCGGGTCTTGGCGAACCGCAGGTGCCACAGCAGCTTGTCGAGCCGCATCAGCGGACCAGATCGGCCAGTGCGGCAAAGGCATTGCCGGGGCGGGCCGCAGCTGGCGCGGCGCTGACCCGTTCGGGTTCCCTCCGGACCGGACGCCAGCGCCATTTCGCGGGTTGGGGCGGGCCGAAAGCCCCTTCGGGCAAGCGCCGACCGGGGCTCGCGGTAAATCCGGCCAACCGCAGCAATGCGGCATAGCTTGGCGTGGTCAGTCCGGTTGAAACGGCCAGCGCCGGATCGATCACGAACGGCTTGCCCTTGGCCAGAACCCGCGCGTCGTGGGCCGCGCGCAGCAGCTTTTCGGCGACATCAAGCCGCAGCGCCTGCTGGCCCAGGCGGCGGTATCCCGGCGGGGTGTCGGTCTTGCCCGCGGTGGCAACGACTGGCGGCATGCTGGGCACCGGCGTTGGCAAGCCAGTGCCGCGCGCCGCCAGCAAGGTCCGCCAGGCACCCAGCGCTGCCGGCTTGAGCATGCCCGGCACAAAAAGGTCGAGCGCGCCGACCCGGACCCCCAGCTTGCGCAGCCGGTCGCGCTGGTCGGGTGAGAGCCGGTCAAGCCCGGATGGCGCGCGTTCGAGCAGGCCCCCGGCCTCGACCAGCCGGATCAGCAGCGCGCGCAGCTCCGGCCCGCAGGCAGCATCGCCCGTCGCGGCGTCGAGTCGGCGCAGCGGAGCGAGTGCGGCCATCGCGCGGGCCAGCCAGACCTCGAAGGCCGCGACGATCCGCTTGCGCAATTCGGCCGGGAGCGAATCGAGCGCCTGATCGAGCACCACCCGCGGCACCAGCACGCTGCGCCCGGGTTCGAGCCGGGCGATCGGCTCACCCTCCCAGGCGAGCCGCGCGCCGTCAAGCGCCAGCCCGGCGAGGTCGCTGCCGAGCAGCGCCTC
>CALCQB010000282.1 GCA_937897535.1 uncultured Novosphingobium sp.
CGATGATCCGCGAGGCCGAGCTCGAGGAAATGGAAAAGAAGTGGCGCGAGCAGAATGCCGCGATCATGCAGGCGCACCCGCCCGCCGCTTCGGCCGAAGCCGCGCTGGTTGGCGAAGATCCCGGACTGGGCGTGGCCGAACCGGCTGCTCCCGAAGCTCCGCCCGCACCGGCTGATCCTGCTCCTGCCGCCAAGCCCAAAGCCAAGCGCAAGCCCAGGAAGGCCCAGTGATGGCCTTCAAGGTCGACGATATCGACGAGAGCCAGGCCCCGCTGATGGACCACCTGGTCGAATTGCGGACCCGGTTGATCCGCGCGATCCTGGCGCTGGCCGTGGCTTTTGCGGTGTGCCTCTATTTCGCCAGCGACATCCTGGGGTTCCTGATCCGCCCGTTGACCGAGGCGTTCCCGCCGGGGCAGGGCAAGCTGATCTACACCAAGCTCTACGAGGCGTTCTTCGTCGAGCTCAAGGTGGCGCTGTTCGCGGCGTTCTTCGTCTCGTTCCCGGTGATCGCCAACCAGCTGTGGGCCTTCGTCGCGCCGGGGCTCTACGCCAAGGAAAAGCGCGCGTTTCTGCCGTTCTTGCTGTGGACTCCGGTGCTGTTCATCGCCGGGGGCGCGCTAGCGTATTATGTCGTTATGCCGTCGGCGTTCAAATGGATGCTGGGGTTCCAGGGTGAGAAGGGCGGGCTCGATGTCGAGGCGCTGCCCTCGGCCGGCGATTACCTCGGGCTGGTCATGCAGTTCATCCTGGCCTTCGGGTTCAGCTTCCTGCTGCCGGTGCTGCTGCTGCTGCTCAACCGCGCCGGGATCGTCAATCGCAAGCAGCTGATCGGCATGCGCCGCTATGTGATCGTCGCGATCACCGCGGTTGCGGCGGTGATCACCCCGCCCGACGTGGTCTCGCAGCTGATGCTGCTGGTCCCGCTGTGGCTGCTGTTCGAAGGCTCGCTGCTGATCATGTGGCTGGGCGAGCGCAAGCAGATCGATGGTGAAGCACCCGCCGAGCCGGTTCCGGTCGAAACGGACCTTACGGGGCCGGTCTGACCGCCGCCGAATCCCACACCTTGCGCCCGCCCAGCCAGACTTCGATCACCTTGGTTGCGCGCAGATCGGCCGGGCTGGCCAGGAATGGATCGCGGTCGATGAACACGAAGTCGGCCCGCTCGCCCGGAACCAGCCGCCCAAACCGGCCTTCGGCGAACCCGGCATAGGCCCCGCTGGCGGTATAGGCGGCGAAGGCTTCCTCGCGGGTCACCCGCTCCTGCACCTGCCACCCGCCCAGCGGCTGCCCGTCGGGCCCGGTCCGGCTGATCGCAGCGGCCCAGCCGGCGAAGGGGTCGGCAGCTTCGACCGGCACGTCCGATCCGAACACCAGCCGCGCGCCGCTCGCCTGGATCGATTTCCAGGCATAGGCTCCGGCCAGGCGGCCCGGCCCGAGCCGCTTCTCGGCCATTTCGCGGTCGCTGGTCTGATGGACCGGCTGCATCGAGGCGATGATCCCATGCTTGCCGAACCGGGGAATATCGAGCGGGTCGACCACCTGGGCGTGCTCGATCCGCCAGCGCCGGTCCCCGCCATAGGTTGCAGCCATGTCCTCGATCGCCGAAAGCACTGCGGCGTTGGCCTCGTCCCCGATCGCGTGAACCGCGACCTGGAAGTGATCGAGTGCGGCGCGGCTCATCAGGTTCTTGAGCTGGGTGTCGCCGGTGATCCGCAGGCCCTTGGTGCCCGGTGCGTCGGAATAGGGCGCCTTGAGGCTGGCGCCGCGCGAGCCGAGCGCGCCATCGACGTAAAGCTTGACCCCATTGAGCCGCAGCCGGTCGTCATAGAGCCACGGGCTCGGCCCGGGCCCACCGATCAGCGCCATGTTGTCGGTGCCGGCGGCATAAGCCATGATCCGGACCCGCAGCGTGCCGTTGTCGCCGGCGCGGCGAAAGGATTGCCAGTCGTCGATGGTGGTGCCCATGTCGGCAATGCCGGTGACGCCCCGCGACAGCAGGATTTCCTGCGCCTTGGCCAGGGCCAGATCGCGGTCTTCGGGCCGGGGCGGGGGAACCTTGGCATCGACCAGGTTCGTGGCATTATCGACCAGCACCCCGGCTGGTTTCCCGCCGGGTAGGATCCGTTCGATCTTGCCGCCCGCCGGGTCCCTGGTCGCGGCGGTCACCCCGGCGGCGGAAAGCGCCTTTGAATTGCCCCACCCGGCATGGCCATCGACCCGCGCCAGCCAGACCGGGCGATCGGGGACCACCGCATCAAGTTCGGCAGCGGTCGGGAAACGCTTTTCCGGCCACAATTCCTGGTTCCAGCCGCGCCCGATGATCCACGGGCGGTCGGGGTGGGCCTTGGCGTAGGCGGCGGTTTTCGCCAGCGCTTCGGGCAAGGATCGGGTGTCGGAAAGGTCGAGCGTCAGCGCGGCAAAACCCAGGCTCATCACGTGGCCGTGGCTGTCGATCAGCCCGGGAATCAGGAACCGGCCCTTGCCGTCAACCTTGTAGGTCGGCCGCTCGGGCCGCTTGTCGCCGCGGTGGAGGACGCGGGCAATCCGGCCGTCGTCGGCGATCACCAGCCCGGTGAAGTGGTCAATC
Organism: uncultured Novosphingobium sp.; assembly: GCA_937897535.1. Taxonomy (GTDB): domain Bacteria; phylum Pseudomonadota; class Alphaproteobacteria; order Sphingomonadales; family Sphingomonadaceae; genus Novosphingobium. Next base: position 2,590 of record CALCQB010000282.1, read on the forward strand.
CCGCCGGTGGCGTCGATCGTCACCCCATCGACATTGTCGACCAGCGTATCGGCCAATGCGGGAGCGGACAGCGACAGCGCGGCAACCGCGCCAAGCAACAGTGCCTTCATGCCTTGCCCCGGCGCGGCAGGCGGCGGACCAGCGCGGAAGTATCCTGCCGCCCGCCACCGAGGGCCTGGACCTCGGCATAGAACTGGTCGATCAGCGCCGCCACCGGCAGCGACACGCCCAGCGAGCGGCCTTCGTCGAGCGCCAGCCCCATGTCCTTGCGCATCCAGTCGATCGCGAAGCCGAAATCGAATTCGTCGCGGCACATGGTATGCCAGCGGTTGTCCATCTGCCAGCTTTGCGAGGCCCCGCCAGAGATCGCGTCGTAGACCTTGTCGAGATCGAGGTGCGCCGCCTCGGCAAAGCGCAGCGCCTCGGACAGGGTGGCGAGCACCCCGGCGAAGGCGATCTGGTTGACCATCTTGGTAGTCTGTCCGGCCCCGGCCTTGCCGACATGGACGATCCGCTTGGTATAGGCCTCCATCACCGGGCTGGCCGCGGCGATTGCCTCGGCCCGGCCGCCGCACATAACGGTCAGCTGGCCTTTTTCGGCCCCGGCCTGCCCGCCGGTTACGGGCGCATCGACGCAGTGAACCTCAAGATCGCGCGCCTCGACCGCGATCTGGCGGGCGATCCGGGCGGAAACGGTAGTGTGGTCGATGAAGGTCGCGCCGTGACGGATCCCGGCGAATACCCCCGTGGGGCCGAGCACGACATCGGCCAGATCATCGTCGTTGCCGACGCAGGTCAGCACCACGTCCGCGCCCTCGGCCGCCTCGGCCGGGCTGGCCGCGACCCGGGCGGCAAGGCCGGGGTTGGCCTCCTGCCACCGCGCCGCGCGTTCGGGACTGCGGTTGTAAATCGTCAGGCGGTGTCCGGCCGCGCCGATGTGCCGCGCGATCGCGCCGCCCATCACGCCCAGGCCCAGGAAGGATACATTGCGGGAAGTGCTCATGGCAGCGGTGTTTAGCGGCTTTTCATTCAAAGCAAAGCTGGCTTGGACGAAAGCATTTGATGGTTTCCCCGCTTCCCGGTTTGCGTTACGGCCCCGGGCCTATGACCCAGACTGCCGAAACCGCCGCTGAACAGCTGACCATCGCCGATGTCCGCGCCGCCGCCGCGCGGATCGAGGGCCATGTAGTCCGCACCGCGATGGATTACAGCCGCACCCTGTCGCAGATCACCGGCGCGGAAATCTGGCTCAAGTTCGAGAATCTGCAGTTCACTGCTGCCTACAAGGAGCGCGGCGCGCTCAACGCGATGCTGCTGCTGGGCGGAGACCGGCTCAACCGCGGGGTGATCGCCGCTTCGGCCGGCAATCACGCGCAGGGGCTGTCGTATCACGGCACCCGGCTGGGCGTCCCGGTGACGATCGTGATGCCCAAGACCACCCCTTCGGTAAAGGTGATGCAGACCGAGGCGGTTGGTGGCAAGGTCGTGCTGTTCGGCGAGAGCTTCGACGAAGCATATTCCCACGCCCGCGAACTGGAAGACGAGCTCGAGCTGACTTTCGTCCACCCGTTCGACGATCCGCATGTCGCCGCCGGGCAGGGTACGGTCGCGCTCGAAATGCTCGAGCAGGTGCCCGATCTCGACATGCTGGTGATCCCGGTCGGCGGGGGCGGACTGGCATCGGGGATGGGCACGGCAGCGCGCGCGATCAAGCCCGAGATCGGCCTGATCGGGGTCGAGGCCCAGCTGTTTCCCTCGATGTACAACCGGCTCAAGGGCACCAGCCTGCCTTCGGGCGGGGATACCCTGGCCGAGGGCATCGCAGTCAAGGAGCCGGGCGAGTTCACCTCGAAGGTTCTGGCCGGGCTGCTCGACGACTTTGTGCTGGTCAGCGAAGCCCAGCTCGAAACCGCGGTGGCGCTGTTGCTCCAGATCGAAAAGACCGTGGCCGAAGGCGCCGGTGCGGCCGGCCTCGCGGCGGTGATGGCCTATCCGGACCTTTTCAGGGGCAAGAAGGTCGGCATCCCGATCACCGGCGGCAATATCGACACCCGTCTGCTCGCCAACGTGCTGCTGCGCGATCTTGCCCGCTCGGGCCGCCTCGCGCGCCTGCGCCTGACCCTGCAAGACCGCCCCGGCGCGCTGTTCAAGGTGATGCGCGAGTTCGACAAGCACCACGTCAACATCATCGAGATCTACCACCAGCGGATCTTCACCCACCTCCCCGCCAAGGGCCTGACCGCCGACATCGAATGCGAAGCGCGCGACCGCGAACAGCTCGACGCGCTGGTCGCGACGCTGCGCGCCAAGGGCTACGTGGTCGATCAGGTCGAGCTGGGTTAGGATTCACACCAGAGCCGCTACACCGCCAGTTCGTCGCGGTAGTGGAAGAGGTAGATTTCGGGGGCGGTCATGCCGCTCCTCCGGTCTCGTTCGCCAGCTGCGCCAGCGCATCGCGGAAGAATTTCTGGTCGGCGGGCATTCGAAACAGGTCAAGGTCGATATCCGCATCGTCCGCCGCTAGCCGCTTCCGCATCTCCCGGGCGTCGCCCATTCGGCCAAGATGGACATAAGCGGCAACCAGCCCCAGCGCGTTGTAGGGGGCGCCGGGCACGAGTTGCTGGGATTCGAGCAACGGTGCCAACGCTGCGTCGGATTGACCGGCCAGCACTCGGCAGCAGCCAAGCATGTTGAGCGAACCCCATCGGTCGGGCCCGCGCGGTTCAAGCTCAAGCGCCCTTTCGTAGAACGCAATGGCCGGTTCGACCTGCCCCATCGCCGCCTTGAGATGGCCGTTGATAGACCAGCCCATCGACCAACCCGGATTGCGTGTCAGGGCGCGCTCGGCCATCGCATCGAGCATTGCAAGATCGCCACCGGACTGGATGCCAGCCCAGGCGAGGTAGCCCAGGACTAACGGATCGTCGTCACCGGTCAACAGCGCGCGCCTTGAATAATCCTGCGATGCCAGTCGCAGCTTGTCCCGGTCTCCCGGCACCCGCAACAATAGCAACGCGCTGCAACAGGCGCTGGCAAATGTCAGCAAATAGGGGTCCTCGCGATTGTCAGTCAGCGCCGCCTCGATGACGTTCAGCGCATGCCGATGCGACTCAGCAGAGAATGTGCTGAACGCCTGAAGCCCCGCGATCATGCCGTAGTAAGCACCGGACGCCTCGTCCGGCCTGGCCATAGCCCAGCGTCGTTCGGCCGCTTCGATCGCCAGCACAACCTTGCTTGCCAGCTTGCTGGCCACGTCCTCCTGCACGGCAAACGGATCGCCGCCTTCCGCATCGATCCGTTCGGCCCAGATTTGTGTTCCAGACTCCGTTTCTGTCAGCTTTGCCGAAAGCCGTACCTTGGATTCGGCGCGGCGCAGCGTTGCTTCGAGAAGGTATCGCGCACCGGCAGGATCAGACAGGAGATTGAGGGCATATTTGCAGCGTAGAAAAAGCGTTGCCGTTTCATCGATCAGGTCTTGCGCGAACGCCGCGTCGTCGGCGGCGGACTGAAAACGCGCGATCGCAAGTCCGGGGCGGCCCCGCTGCGCCTTGGCTGGCGCGGCGGCCTGTGGTGCCGCAATCTTCGGGGCGAGTGCTTCATGTCCGACAAACCGTTGCAGGTCGGAGAGAAACCCGAGCCAGACCTTGTCCCCAGCATCGCCCGTCCAGTGCGACAAATCCGCTGTCTGAGTCAGCTCGAACATGATCGGGCGTTCGCAGGGCTCGATCGTCACCGGCACCAGCGTCTTGCAGCGATCCGCGATCGTCGCCTCGGCCCTGACCCAGCGCGAGACCACCGAACGCGGCGACCACAGCACCACCACCGCCTTCGCCGCGCGCAAGGCTGCCTCGGTCACCTCGTCATAAGCCTCGCCCGAGCGCAGCGCAGTGTCCCACCAGACGTTCAGACCTTCCGCCGCAAACGCCTCGGCATAGCGCTTGGCCACCGCCTGGTCTTCGCGGTTGTAGGACAGGAAGATGTCGGGGGCGGTCATGCCATCCCCTCCGTCTCCGCCCATAGCGCGCGGAGATGGGTGAGCAGTTGGCCCAGCAACGGGCTGTTGGCAAAGCAACGACCGAGGCGCAATTCATGCTGCGCTCTGGTCAATTCTGGTTCTGCTTGTCGCGCGCGTGCCAAGAGCGCCAGCGCCACATCCGTTCGACCTTCACGCCTGGTCAAGATAGCCTTGTTCAAGTAGCCGACGCCTGAATTGGGTTCCAACACAATAGCCCGATCGAGCGCGATAATCGCAGCATCCCAGTTTTCCCGCTCGATTTCAGCGAATGCCCGCCAGTAGAGACTTGCATACTCGAGCAGCCAGCCGGGAGACAGCCTTGCTTCGATATCGAGATGTTGGATAGCTTCATCGCTGCGATTGAGCAGCACGCAGGTCGTCCCACAAACCATGTGCGCGTAGCTGTAGCTAGGGCTTTTCTGAATGGCGCGCTGCACGTTTGGGAGTGCGGCTTCGGCTTGGCCGATGAAGTTCTGGGCCTGGGCCACACGGGTCAGGACACCGCAGCTATCGGGGTCCAAGGCAAGCGCGCGTTGGATATGGCCCTCAATCCGCGCAACCGTTGTAGCGTCATCCGGACTTAGCAAAAAATACTGGAGTGCTGATGTTACCGCCACCATGGCATGGCCAGCCCCATAGTCTGGATCTATGCTGACCGCACGCTGTGCTTCCTCGATGCCCATTGTCAGGCTTCCGTTGCCGATCTGGCGGAACGATGAGAAGGACAGGGTTGCCGCCTCCCAAGCTGTCAGATCGGTCGGCTTCTTGAGTGCACGCGCCATTTCAATCTGGTGGATCTGCGTGTCGAAGTGCGCCGCAACTTCGCGCACCAGATCGTCTTGCAAAGCTGCCAGTTCCGCCAAAGGCCGGTCGAACCTTTGCGTCCAGAGAATGTCTCCTCGCGCCGCCTCGACCAGTTGCGCCGTCACACGCAAGTCTTGTCCCGCGCGCCGCACATTGCCTTCCAGCAGATATCGCACCCCCAATTGCCGCCCCATCGCCTCAACATCGGGCATCGCCCCGCTGCGGAACCGCGCGGTTGATGAGCTGGAAATCACCCTGACGTTGACGCCCTGCGATAGCGCATCGATAATATCTTCGACCATGCCGATGGCGAAGACCTCGTCCTCGGGCACGCCGGAACGATTGGTGAAGGGGAGAACTGCGAGCGACGGAGCCTCGCCGCGTTCGCCGGTTTTGACAAGGGCTGGTTGGGGGGCTTCAATTACCGGCGCGGCAACAACCTCCCGCCCGACAAACCGCCGGACATCGCTGAGGAACGCCAGCCAGGCCCGGTCGCCCGCATCCCCCGTCCAGTGCGACAAATCCGCCGTCTGGGTCAGCTCGAACATGATCGGGCGTTCGCAGGGCTCAATCATCACCGGCACCAGGGTCTTGCAGCGATCCGCGATCGTCGCCTCGGCCCGGACCCAGCGCGAGACCACCGAACGCGGCGACCACAGCACCACCACCGCCTTCGCCGCGCGCAAGGCTGCCTCGGTCACCTCGTCATAAGCCTCGCCCGAGCGCAGCGCAGTGTCCCACCAGACGTTCAGACCTTCCGCCGCAAACGCCTCGGCATAGCGCTTGGCCACCGCCTGGTCTTCGCGGTTGTAGGACAGGAAGATGTCGGGTTGTCCCATTCGCCCCAATTCCCCGGCCCGCGCGGCTGGGCCGGAATTGCTACCGTGTTGGCGCGACCCAATTTCCTTGGCGGCACTATGGGGTCTGCGGCGCAGAGGGCAAGGCGATTCTTGGCCGACCAATGCCTTAGCAAGCGCCAGCGTCAGGCCGGGCCGACCTTAACCAGCCGCCGCCCACCTGTCCCGTTTTGCAAGGGGCCGCGCCGGGGCTGGCTGTGCTGTGCATAATTACGAAGGCTTAACCGTGTTTCGTGGTTAAAGTTCTTTCAACAAAGCTGCCAGCGATGCATATTGTCACCCGATAACCCCACCCAGAGGATGGTCCAAAGCGCGTGACGGCTCCCGTTCGATTTCCCCGGTTCTTTGTCACGAGCCCCGCGCCGTGCCCCTATTTGCCGGGGCGCATGGAACGCAAGGTCTTCACCGAGCTGAAGGGCCCGCACGCGGACGAGCTGAACGATGCGCTGGGCCGGATCGGGTTCCGCCGCAGCCAGACCGTGGCCTATCGCCCGAGCTGCGCCGAGTGCCAGGCCTGCGTTTCGGTGCGGGTGGTCGCGGGTGAATTCCGGGCCTCGACCAGCCAGAAGAAGAACCTCAAGCAGAATTCGGACCTGGTCGCGACAGTGTGCCGCCCCTGGTCGACCGCCGAGCAGTTCGAACTGCTGCAGCACTACTTGGGCCAGCGTCATCCCGGCGGCGGGATGAGCACGATGGACGATGTCGATTTCGCGGACATGGTCGAACATACACCGGTGGATTCGTGGGTGGTCGAATACCGCGAACCAACCGTCGACGGCACGCCGGGACGGCTGGTCGGGGCCTGCCTGACCGACCGCCAGGGCGATGGCCTGTCGATGATCTACAGCTTTTACGAACCTGATCACGAGGGCCGCGGCGGGCTTGGCAACTACATCATCCTCGATCACATCCGCCGGGCCCGGCAGGAAGGCCTGCCCTATGTCTACCTTGGCTACTGGGTCGAAGGCTCACCGCGGATGCAGTACAAGGTCCGCTACCGCCCGATCGAGCGCCTGACCCGGCTGGGCTGGCAGCGGCTGAGCGAGGCCGAGCAGGACCGGCTGATCGGCGAGGCGGCCAGTCTGCGGCGGGTGGAAGTGCCGCCGCTCGACGGCAGCACCAAGGACGGTGCCCACGGCGTGCACGATCAGTACCGGGTCGATCAATAGCGCGGCCGGTCCCCCGGCGGCGGTTCAAACACCTGACTTACAAGCCGACCAGACTGCGGGCGATCCCGGGCCAGGCAGCGCTGTGGTAAATGGCCGATACCGCCAGTTCGCCAACGATCAGCAGCGGGATCGTGATTGCGAAAACCGGGTGGATCCGTTTAAGGGTCAGCCAGTCAAACCCGGCGGCCAGCAGCACCAGCAGGTTTGGCCCGGCGAAGTTATGTGTGATCATGCCGAGGAAGCCGTCTCCGTACAGCTCATAAAGACCTTCGCCCCACCACCGGTTGTAGGCGGCGACCAGCAGCATCGAGGTCGCCACAACGATCAGGCGCTTGTGGGTGGCGGCCTCGCGGCGTTTGATCACGGCCAAGGATGCCGCCACCGCAAAGACCAGCATCTGGAACAGCGGAGCAATGAAGAACCGCAGGTTTTCCGGATAGCGCGGGCTGTAGAAGCGCTGGCTATAGACTTCGGCCCCGAGCCCCGTGATCACGATTGCCGGAATCAGCACCAGCGCGCCCAGTCCCAGGGTCTGGTGCAGCGACAGGCGCTGGCGGCGAGCCAGCAGGATCTGGATCGTCAGCAAGACCAGCCAGCCGGTTGCGGCAAAGACGTGGAGCTGCAGGATCAGCGGCGCGGGATAGTCGGCCTCGCCGTTCCAGCGCCGCGTGACTGAGGGATGGAAGCCCAGCAGCACCGCCAGCCAGGCCCCCACCACGAATGCAGGCAGGAAATGACGTTCGAACGAGAGTTTCGAAAGTTTGGACACCATCAGGATTGCCCCCCAGACGTCGGCAATCTGCACCTGTCGGGTCAGGCCGTCAAACGACAGCCGCGAAGTCAGGCCGCAGTGGTCAGCACGTGTCGATCGAACCAGTGCGCGGCCAGCGCGCCGGCCAGCTGCGCGGCGATGAAGGGAATCACGCTGGTCGGCGCGATCCCGGCGAAACTGTCGCTCAGGCTGCGCGCCACGGTGATTGCCGGGTTGGCAAAGCTGGTCGACGAGGTGAACCAGTAGGCGGCGGCGATATAGAGCGCGACGCTGGCCGGGATCGCAGCGGGGCGGTGCCGGACGGTCAGCAGGATCGTGGTCAGCAGGCCGAAGGTGGCGATGAACTCGCCCAGCCATTGCCCCGGTCCATCGCGCAGCTTGGCCGAGGTCTGCAGGATCGGCAGGCCGAACATCGCGTGCGCGGCCCAGACGCCGAGGATTCCCGCGCCGAGCTGGACCGCGACCGTTGCGGTCAGCCCTTTCCAGCAGCAATCCCCGCGCAGCCGCATCACCAGGCTGACCGCCGGGTTGAAATGGGCCCCCGAGATCGGGGCGAGCATCGCGATGAGCACGAACAGGATCGCCGCCGTGGCAACGGTGTTGCCCAGCAAGGCGACCGCATCGTTGCCCCCCGCCAGCCGCTCGGCCATGATGCCCGAGCCGACCACGGTGGCGAACAGGAAGAAACTGCCCAGCGCTTCGGCCCACAGTCGCTGCTTCACGCTGCACCCTCCAGGTTCCCGATTTCAGCCAGGGCGGCCTGGGCCTGGTTGCGGTCCAGCGCAGCCAGGTCCAGCGCGAGGAAGGCCGCGACCCGCAGTTCCAGCAGCCGCCAGGTCTCGGCAAAGGCGGCGTCGACCGCTGCTTCGCTGCCGGTTACGTCGGCCGGGTCGGGCAGGCCCCAATGCGCCCGCAGCGGGGTGCCGGGGAAGACCGGACAAGCCTCATCCGCGGCATTGCCGCAGACCGTGATCGCAAGGTCGATCTCCGGTGCGTCCGGCCCGGTGAATTCGAGCCAGGACTTGGAGCGGAACGCCGCCGGGTCGATCCCCTTGGTCGCCAGCAGCCGCAGCGCGCCCGGATGGGGCACGCCCTTGGGCTTGCTCCCGGCGCTGTAGGCCGTCAGCCGACCTTGGCCGCGCCGATTGAACAAGGCTTCGCCCAGGATCGAGCGTGCGGAATTGCCGGTGCACAGCACCAGCACCGAATCGATTTGCACCATCGGCTCAGCCGCAGCAGCCAGTTGTCGCGGCCTTGGCGGGCGCGACAGTCTGGGGGGTGCAGCAGGAACCGACGGCGGCATTGGCCGAGGCGAGCTGCTCCAGTTCCGGGCCGGTGCCATAGACGGTCGAATCGCCACTGGTCAGGAAGGCTTCCCAGACCACGCCGTCGGGATCGGCGATCCAGCTCTTTTCGGACTGGGCATAGCAGCAGGTGGTTGCGCCTTCTTCGAGCACCGGACGCCCGGCCGCTTGCAGCGCGCCATAGACCTCGGCCAGTTCGCCCTGATTTTCCACCTGGAGTCCCAGGTGCTCGACGCCCTTGGCCGCCCCGTCCTTGTGCGAGATCGCAAAGTTGACCCGCGGATCGTCGAGCATCCACTTAGCGTAGTCCGCCTTGGTCACGCTGGGTGCCTGGCCGAACAGCCCGGTGTAGAAGGCGACCGACTGGTCAAGGTCGGTCACCCCGACATGGACGTGAAAACGCTTCATGCGACATTCCTTTCTTCGGGCAGGGCAGGTGAACAGCCCGGTTGGGCAGCGGGAGCGCAAGCGGCCCCGGCGCAGCAGTTTTCAGTGAGGTAGGAGAGCAGCCCGTTCATCGCGGCAAAGTCCGCCGCGTAGATGATCGAGCGGCTGACCCGGCGCTGGCTGACCAGCCCGGCATGGCTGAGCTGGGCCAGGTGGAAACTGAGCGAGGAGGCGGGAATGGCCAGTGCCTCGGCCAGCGCACCGGCCGCCAAGCCGTCCGGTCCAGCCTGGACCAGCAGGCGGAATGCGGCGAGCCGGTGCTCTTGCGCCAAGGCTCCCAACGCACGGATTATGGAATCGGGCTGCATGGCTTTCCTTCCATGATTCGATATATGTCGAAATATGGAAGGAAAGCCATGTTGTCAACCGGCGGGGTCAGCTATGCAGAAGGTACGCCTTCGCGCGATCCAGCACCCGGTCGCGCCCGGCGGCGATGTCGGCGGGGCTGTTCTCGATCGGAATATCCGGCTCGATCCCGGCGTCGGGCTGGCGGCTCTGCGGGTAATAGCCGATCAGCGGGACATCGAACTCGATCCCGCTTTCGGGCAGCCGGGCAAAGAAGAACGCCCCGCCGTTGATCCCGCGGCGGTTGCCGCCGGTTGTTCCGCCGATCAAGCTGCCGAGGCCGGTTGCTTTAGCCAGACTGGCGAACTGAAAGGTCGCGCTGGAGTTCTGCGGGCCGATCAGCACCGCCATCGGTACGGTCACGCGCGGACCGGCGGGGGTGATCGTGGCATCGTCTTCCCAGCGCTTGAGCCGCAGGAACCGGTCGTTGAACGGCACGGCCTGGTCACCCCAATCGCGAAAGCTGTCATCCCAGGTATCGAGGTAGGGGTTGAGCGCGGCCGGGGTCTGGCGATAGCGGACCAGCCGGTCGGCCCTGGGGCGCGCGATGGCGCGGTCGGCCAGCCGGGCGAGGATCCGGTCGCCGCAATCGATCCCGCCTTCGTTCTCGCGCAGGTCGACGATCAGGCCCCTGGCGCCGCCGAGACTGCCGAGCCGGTCATCGAGCCAGGCCTGCCAGTCCCACTTGCTGTCATAGAGCGCCCAGTTCGGCATGGTCAGCAAAGCGATCCCGTCCGCGCCGATCGCCCAATCCCACACCGGCTGGTCGCCGCGGGTGTCGGCAGCGGGCTTGAAGGCCTGCCGCTGGGCCAGGGTCAGCGCGGGCAGATCTATCCGGCTGGTCCGGTTTGCGCCCGGCAGGCGCACGTCGAGCCGGTGAACCCCGCCGGGCGGGACGCCATAGGTCAGCCCGTGGAAGACATCGAAGAACTCGATCTCTTCCGCCCCGCTGACCGAGAGCAGCGCGCGCTGCTTGCCGGGATTGGTTCCGTCGACCCGGGTGTAGGGCAGCAGGCTGGCGAGCAGCCGGGCAGCAGGCACACCGCCAACCGCCCGCACGACGGATCCGGGCGGTAGCCGAGCGGTGCCGCTGTGATCGGCCAGCACGACCATCTCCCCGCCGATCCAGCGAAAGCCAAACGGCAGCCGGGTCGGCCGGTCGAACAGGGCGGCTTTGACGGCGCGCTTCTGGTTGAAGAAGTTGGCATAGCTGTGCCCGCAGCGGATCGCGGCGAGAAACCGCGACAGCGCGAGATAACGCGCGTCCAGCGCCGGGGCCGCGCTCCAGTCTTGCCCCAGCCGCACCAGCCCAGCTTCGAACCGCGCGGGGCTGAGGTAGCGGTGCAAACCGGGATGGATGGTCCGCAGAATATCGCCGAGAATGCGGATATCCTCGCTCCCCACCGGCGCGGCGCGCAGCACGGCGGGGGCGGCGAGCCCGGCACCCGAAAACGCGGCGGCGGAGAGAAACTGACGGCGATCGATCATGGCCTTGCAGGATGCCCTGTTAGGCTTGGCGCTGCAAATGCCCGAAAGTGAAAAGCTGCGCCATGGATCTCGGCGACGATCCTTGCGTTGGTCGGGCATGCATCAGACGGCTTGAGGACCATGGTGTTGCCACTTGCGCGGGCCGCTGCGACCTTGAGCGCGATCTGGTTGAGCGGCAAGTTCTGTTTCGATGTGGAAATCGCAATGCCGCTGATTGGATTGATAGTAGCGTACAAAGGCGTATTGGAGCCCGACACCTGTCCAGACCTCCGCGAAGATTAGGTTGGCGCTCATGAAATCGCTCAGCCCGAGGCCACTGCCCCGAATAGTGCTTGAACCGGTCAAGCTGCTGACAAGCGCAGCGGAACTGGCGCTCCTTCGCGAGGCTTACAGCAGGCGTGGGGCGCCCGCCATACGCAGGAAGCTGGCGAACGCCTTGGCGCGGAGGGCTGATTGGGATGCCGTGATCGCTCTGCTCAATGGGACGCCAGATCTTTCGACTGACGAATGCCTGTTGTTGGCAGCGGCGTGGTTGGATCTCCCTTCTTCAGATCGTTGCACGCAAGCGGCGCAGTTGATTGAACAGGTCCTGGTGGCAGGTGAGGCATACCTGATCAGTAAAGCACTGGTCTTGCGTGCAACGATCGAAACCCGGAACGGCAATGTGGCAGCAGCGCGTGTCTCACTCAAAGAGGCGCTGGAAATTGATCCTGGCAACCGGGCGGCCTGCATGCGGCTTGGAAGCATTGCTTTGAGAGCCGGCGATGTGGATGCCGCGCTGGCGATGGTCGATACCTTGGTCAGGCGCGGCATAGGTCACGCCTATTTGCCTGCAATCCGCGCGCTGGCACAGGGGCTCTCTGGCGATATCGCAGGCGCGCGCGCGACGATTGCGGCTGACCAGCTGGGCTTTTCCGCCTTCGTCGCGCCGCCGCCTGGCTGGAGTGATGGCGCTGAATTCAATGCCGCATTGGCACGCGAGCTCAAGGCGCATACCGACCTGCGCCGCCAACGTTATGGCGCATCGCCGGTAGAAAGCTGGGGTATAGACAAGCCGCTGACACCGGACGCGCCATTGCTGCACCAACTGATGAAACAGATCGCCGCCGAGATCGAAACCAGATTGGCGGCGTTGGCAAACGCCGACCATTCGTGGTTAGACCATCGCCCAGCCACCGCCACGCTGCATTGCTCATGCGTGATGACCGAGGCCGAGGATTTCGAGGACTGGCACGTTCATCCCACTGGCTGGCTGAACGGAGTGTACTATGTGGAAATACCCGAAGCGGTCGTCAACGGATCGGACAGTGCGGGTTGTATCGGCTTCGGCTTGCCCGAATCTCTGGCCGGATCAGCGGCGGCAGCGGCCTATGGCGTCACGACCATACGCCCCAGCAATGGTCTAATGGTGGCATTCCCCTCGCACACGTATCACCGCACTTTCATGCACGGGTGCGAGGGGCGCCGAATTGCCGTCACATTCGAGCTGCGCTCAGCCTGACGATCATCCGATCAGGCCGGCAGGCCCGAGATCGCCTTCATTTCCATGAAGTCCTTGAGCCCGGCGAGGCCGCCTTCGCGGCCGTTGCCCGATTGCTTGTAGCCGCCAAACGGTGCGCCGGGGCTGGGACCCCAGTTGTTGATCGCGACCATTCCGGCCCGCAGCTGGCCCGCGACGCCGGCCGCCTTGGCCGGATCGCCGGTGATCGCGGCGGACAAGCCATATTCGGTGGCATTGGCCATTTCGATCCCGTCTTCAAGGGTATCATAGGTGAGGATCGTGGCGACCGGACCAAAGATTTCCTCCTGCGCGATCCGCATGTCCGGGGTCACGCCGGAGAATACGGTCGGCTGGATGTAGTAGCCGCGATTGACGTTGCTGGGCAGGTCGGGGCCGCCGGTTTCAAGCTTGGCACCCTCGTCGATTGCCGACTGGATCAGGCTGCGGACCTTGTCGAACTGGGCCTTGTTGACCAGCGGGCCGAGGTGGTTGCCTTCGGCCTGCGGATCGCCGACCGGGGTGGCCGAATACATCGCCTTGTAGAACCCGACCACTTCGGCCTCACGGTCCTTGGCGACCAGCACCTTGGTCGGGCTGATGCACGACTGGCCGGTGTTGATCAGCGGCCCCATCGCCACGGCGGGCAGGTGCGCGGCGATGTCGGCATCGGGCAGAACCAGGTTGGGCGACTTGCCGCCGAGCTCCTGGTGAACCCGCTTGACCGTCGGCGCGGCGGCGATTGCCACGGCAATCCCGGCGCGGGTCGAGCCGGTGAAGCTGACCATTTCAACGTCGGGGTGCGAAGAGATCGCGTTGCCGGTGGTCGGGCCATCGCCCTGGACCAGGTTGAACACGCCCGGCGGCACGCCCGCAGCGTCAAGGATCTCGGCGAAGATCTTGGCGTTGGTCGGGCATTCTTCCGACGGCTTCAGGACCATGGTGTTGCCGCCGGCGAGCGCCGGGGCGACCTTGAGCGCGATCTGGTTGAGCGGCCAGTTCCACGGGGTGATCATCCCGACCACGCCGATGGGCTCGTAGGCGACCTTGTAGCCCGGACCGTCTTCCATGAAGTTGAAGTCCTTGAGCGCCTGGATCGTGCCCATGAATCCGCCGATCCCGGCCCCGACCTGGGCGGTGGCGGCGAAGGATACCGGGGCACCCATTTCCTCGGCCATCGCGGTGGCGAGATCGGGGGTGCGCTTCTTGTATTCCTCGACGATCCGGCCGAGCACCGCCAGCCGTTCTTCGCGGGTGGTCTGGCTCCAGCTCTTGAAGGCCTTGCGGGCGGCGGCGACCGCTTTGTCGACATCAGCCTTGGTGCCGACCGAAATGACCGCGCAGGGTTCTTCGGTGGCCGGGTTGATCACTTCGCGGCGCACGCCGCCTTCGCTGTCCACCCACTTGCCGTCGATGTAATGTTGCAGCAGCTCGCGCATCACGAATCTCCCTTAATTGATCGATTAAACGCGATGTATGTCGGAGCGAGCGCGGCAGAATGCAAGATGCAATCTGTCACCCGCCCGCATAGAGCGACGCTTCGGCGGCGCGGCGACGGATCAGACCGTTCAGCCGCTTTCCGCCGGCGTGAACCCACTTGGCGAATTCTGCCTGCGCCGCGGCGAATTCGCCCGCCTTGTGCAGCTTGGTCAGCGTGGCGCGGCCGATTGCGCCGGTGTTGTAGTGAAAGCTGACCAGGGCGTCGAACTGGGCCTGGCTGGTCGGCGCCGGTCCCAGCGCGCGGGCGACTTCGCGCGCGAAACGTTCCAGATCGCGCGCCAGCCGGTCATCGCACTGAACCTGGGTCCAGACCGTGCCGAGCATGATCCCGGGGCCGGTCGCACCCCAGCCGATCGTCCAGGGTTCGCCGCCGGTGCCAGGATCGGGATAGGCTTCGAACTTGCCATCGGACCGCTTGCGCGCGCAGCCTTCGAACCGCTTGATCAGGGCCAGGCCCCCTGGACCGATCCGGCGCGGCCGTTCTGTTGGCTCCTGTCCGGCGGGAAGGGGGCTGGGTGGGGGCTCGACCTGGGCAGCGACCCCGGTGCGGGGACGGCGCGCCTTCATCCGCCGCAGCGCGTCAAAGAAATCACCAGTGAAATCCATCGGGGCCTCGCGATTCGGTTCGGGGAGGCCGGGCAATTAGGCAAAACAGGGCGGTGTAGGAAAATGGTTTGTGCAACGCACGGCACCTGACATCGCTCCGGGGTGACAAGAGCTCTTGACAGGTATGGCGAATCCTTTGTAAAGAACTCTTGACAGGAAGAGATCGATACCGATGGAAAACCGCTTGAAGGAACTGCGCGAGGCCGCCGGATACAGCCAGGGCGAACTGGCCCGGCGGCTCGGCGTTTCGCGCCAGACGATCAACGCGGTCGAGACCGACAAGTACGATCCCAGCCTGCCACTGGCACTGCGCCTCGCCCGTCTGTTCGGGGTGGCGGTGCCGGATATCTTCATCGATCAGTGGGAGCCCGAAGCATGAGCAGCACACCAATCGGCCCGAACAAGCGCAAGATCGTCCTGCAACTCGCGGCCGGCGGCCTGTTCGGCTTCGTTTCGGCGATGGCGGTGACCCGCGCCTTGCCGCACCTCGATCAGCCGACCTCGCCGGGGGCAGCGGCCTTGATCGCGATCGGTCTGATCTATGCGATCATGGGCCTGTTCGTCGGGCTGGGGGTGGCCTTTCCTGGGCTGGGCGCGCGGCTGCTCAACGTGGTCGACCGGGACGATCTGGCCGATCAGCGGGCGATCCTGACCGGCAGCGCGGTCAGCTGTATTTCGCTCGGCCTGGCACTGATCCTGCTGGCGCTGGCAGGGCCAGAGGGTCAGGTTTCCAATGTCCTGGCGATCGGGACATTGGCCTTTGCGCTGATTCTGACCACCGCGATCACCGTGTTGCAATGGCGCCGCTATGACGAACTGATGCGCGGCATTTCGCTCGAAGCTTCGGCTTTCATGGCCGGGATTGCCTTTCCGGCGATCGTCCTGTGGGCGGCGTTTTCGCAGACCGGACTGGCCGGACCGATCGATCCGCTAGGGCTGGTCGCCGTGCTGGCCGGAGCGATGCTGGTCGCAACCTTCATCGCCGCGGGACGGCGCGGGCTGCTGTTGCCGCAATAGCTGAGCCAACAAGGCGCCGCGGTTTCCCGCAGCGCCCCTTGATCCTCGCCAGGCCGACTGGTCGTTTGCCCCTTCCAGCCGGTCCGGACAGGCGGAACGGCGTCCGGATCGCTCCGGGCGTCGTTCCTGCCGCGCGCCTCAGGCGCTGTAGTACATGTCGAATTCGACCGCCGACGGCGTGGTTTCCCAGCGCAGCACTTCGGGCCACTTCAGTTCGATGTAGGCATCGATCTGGTCCTTGGTGAAGACCCCGCCCTGCAGCAGGAAGTCAAAGTCGGCTTCGAGGCTTTCGAGCGCTTCGCGCAGCGAACCGCAGACGGTCGGCACTTCGGCGAGTTCGGCCGGCGGCAGATCGTAGAGGTTCTTGTCCATCGCCTCGCCCGGGTGGATCTTGTTCTTGATCCCGTCGAGCCCGGCCATCAGCAGCGCCGAATAGCACAGGTAGGGGTTGGCCATCGCGTCGGGGAAGCGGAATTCCACGCGCTTGGCCTTGTCGCCGGCGCCGTAAGGGATGCGGCACGAGGCCGAACGGTTGCGGGCCGAATAGGCCAGCAGCACCGGGGCTTCATAGCCCGGGACCAGCCGCTTGTAGCTGTTGGTGGTCGGGTTGGTGAAGGCGTTGAGCGCCTTGGCGTGCTTGATGACGCCGCCGATGAAGTACAGGCACATGTCCGACAGGCCGGCATAGCCGTTCCCGGCGAACAGCGGCTTGCCGCCATCCCAGATCGAGATGTGGGTGTGCATCCCCGAGCCGTTGTCGCCCTTGATCGGCTTAGGCATGAAGGTGGCCGACTTGCCATAGGCGTGGGCGACCTGCTGGACGACATACTTGTAGACCTGCATCCGGTCGGCGGTCTGGACCAGGGTGCCGAAGGTCAGCCCCAGTTCGTGTTGCGCGGCGGCCACTTCATGGTGGTGCTTGTCGCAGGGCAGGCCCATTTCGAGCATGGTCGAGACCATTTCGCCGCGGATATCGACGCAAGAGTCGATCGGCGCGACCGGGAAATAACCGCCCTTGACGCCCGGACGGTGACCGAGGTTGCCGCCTTCGTATTCCTTGTTGGTGTTGGTCGGCAGTTCGATGTCGTCGATCCGGAAGCCGTTTCCGTCATAGCCGTCGTAATACTTGACGTCGTCGAACAGGAAGAACTCAGCTTCGGGGCCGACATAGACCGTGTCGCCCACGCCGGTGCTCTTGACGAAAGCTTCGGCGCGCTTGGCGGTCGAGCGCGGGTCGCGGCTGTAGAGATCGCCGGTCGAAGGCTCGACGATGTCGCAGCAGATGATCAGCATCGGGGTGGCGCTGAACGGATCAACATAGACCGCGTCGAGATCGGGCTTGAGGATCATGTCGGATTCGTTGATCGCCTTCCAGCCCTCGATCGAGGAGCCGTCGAACATCAGTCCGTCTTCCAGTTCGTCTTCGCCCATCACCGACGAAACCATGGTGAGGTGCTGCCACTTGCCCTTGGGATCGGTGAAACGCAGATCGACCCATTCGATCTCCTCATCCTTGATCCGCTTGATGATGTCCTTTGCCTTCGACATGTTTGCGTCCTTCTAGAGTTCCCTCCCATCCTGGGGAGGGGTTAGGGTTTGGTTGTCTGGGTGGGTTCGGGCCGCGACCGTCTCCCGGGGAAAATCAGATTGCGTCGTTGTCACGCTCGCCGGTGCGGATCCGCAGCGCGCTTTCGACCGCAAACACGAAAATCTTGCCGTCGCCGATCCGGCCGGTCTGCGCGGCGGCGGCAATCGCTTCGACCGTGCGTTCAGCGAGGGCATCGGGAACGACGACTTCAAGCTTCACCTTGGGCAGGAAATCGACGACATATTCGGCGCCGCGATACAGTTCGGTATGGCCCTTCTGGCGGCCAAAGCCCTTGGCTTCGGTTACGGTGATGCCGGATACGCCCACTTCGTGCAGCGCTTCCTTCACCTCGTCCAGCTTGAACGGCTTGATGATGGCTTCGATCTTTTTCACGTTATACCTGCTTCTTGGTCCGGACCGGACCGGTTGAAACACGTCCGGATTTGCTGTCCCCGACATACGTATCAAGAATCATGCCAAGGTTTGCGCACCGGGCCTAGACAATCGCGGAACAAACCGAAAGGGCGGATTCGCAAGAATGGAATCATTTTTAACCCGCCTCGGCAATAAATATGCCGCAGTTCTAATGGTTTATTGCCCAAATTTTCAGCAGGGTGGTGCTTAATAATTGGGCAGCAACGTTGTGACGGGCTTAGTTTGTTGCGGTCAATTCGCGCAGGCCAGGTTGGCCCACGGCCACAAGCGCGGCGGCGCAGGAATGCACAGCCGGGATTATGGTTGCGAAGTGACTGGAAACAAACGTGAGCTGCGAATTACAGCACCAGCCCGGCGGTCTCGCGGTCGATGCGGTGCAGGGCCACCAGGTCGGCGTTGCCCGTGCGGCGGATCAAGCGCGCAAGCAGCGTTTCATGCACGTGCGCGCCGCTGGGAATCACCGGCAGAAAGTGCGGCTTGTCGGCAACAAGAAGATGCTCGTCGAGGTGCAGCACGGTCTCTTCGAAC
>CALCQB010000283.1 GCA_937897535.1 uncultured Novosphingobium sp.
GGGCTGAGCAGATCGTGGCACAGGCGCGAGCAAAGCAGGCTGGCAAGTTCAAGCGAAGAGTCAGTCATCGGGGCCCCTGTCATGTGGTGGGGCCTTCCTTAGCCGTCCGCGACTCGGCTGGAAAGCGGTTCGAATCCGTGAAGTTCATCGCGCCACCACAGCACATCGCCCGCGGCGATAATTGCCCAAATCCGACCTGCCCGCTCAGCCATGGCAATATCTTCACCCGAAGGTTCCGCCCGCCCGTTGGGGTGCGAATGGTAATAACCCAGCACTTGCGGCCCGCCGCTGCGCGCGGCGCGGTGCGCGGCGATCAGCGCGGCCGGGTCAATTTCGAAATGCCAGGCCGGATCGGGGTGGACATTGGCGGCGGGCACCGCCCGCTCGATCCGGTTGCCCTGCCCGAGCAGCAAGCCGCAGCATTCGTGCGGGTACGCCCGTGTCGCTTCTTCGTGCAGTGTGGCAATCGTGCCACTTGTCACTTCGAGGTCCATCCCCAACTAGCTAGCAATGAACGGGGGGAATTCCATCATTTCCGGCGTGATCG
Source organism: uncultured Novosphingobium sp. (assembly GCA_937897535.1). Lineage (GTDB taxonomy): Bacteria > Pseudomonadota > Alphaproteobacteria > Sphingomonadales > Sphingomonadaceae > Novosphingobium. Next base: position 548 of record CALCQB010000283.1, read on the forward strand.
CCGCGGACGGCCAGCGGCTCGACAAGGCGCTGGCCGAAGCGAGCGGGCTATCGCGCGAACGGGTCAAGGCGCTGATGGGCGAAGGCCGGGTCTGGCTGGACGGCAAGCCGGTGGCGCAGGCCAGCCTCAAGCCTGCCGCCGGGACCCCGTTCGAGATCCAGGTTCCCGAAGCGATCCCGGCCGAGGCCCAAGCCCAGGACATTCCGCTGAGCGTGGTGTTCGAGGACGAATATCTGGTGGTGGTCGACAAGCCCGCCGGGCTGGTGGTCCATCCGGCAGCCGGGAACCTCGACGGAACCCTGGTCAACGCGCTGCTGCATCACTGCCGCGGGCAGTTGTCCGGAATCGGCGGAGTTGCCCGGCCCGGGATCGTCCATCGGATCGACAAGGACACCTCGGGACTGCTGGTGGTTGCCAAGACTGACAAGGCCCACGAGGGGCTGGCCGCGCAGTTTGCCGACCATTCGATCGAGCGCGCCTATCTCGCGGTCGTAACCGGCCGCCCGGTCCCGCCCTCCGGCACCATCCGCGGCAGCATCGCCCGCAGCCCGACCAACCGCAAGAAGATGGCGCTGGTCGAGGACGGCCGCGGCAAGCACGCGGTGACTCATTACAAGACCTTGGAAACCTTCACCGGCGCGAGCCTGGTCGAATGCCGGCTCGAGACCGGGCGGACTCACCAGGTCCGCGTTCACCTTGCGGCAAGCGGTCATGCGCTATTGGGCGATCCTGTTTATGGACGGACTCACCAGCGCCACCGCGAACTGCTCAATCGGCTTCATTTCGCCCGGCAGGCGCTGCACGCCGCAGTGCTGGGGTTCAACCACCCGGTTACGGGGGCAAAACTGCGCTTCGAGAGCAAGTTGCCTGCCGACATGGCCGGGTTGTTGGTCGAATTGAGGAGCTAAAGCACAGCTTGTGTGTTATCACTTTAAACCATGTGGCTGCCGCCGGGGAACGCCTCTAAAGGGTTACCCAAGGGTAGGCCGACGCTGAAAGGACGAATGAAGACGATGTCCGAACCCAACCGCAACCTGCCCGATACCGGCCGGACGGTCATGCCATCGCTGGGCGGTGAGCAAGGCCTCAACCGCTATCTGACAGAGATCAAGAAGTTTCCGGTGCTGACCGCCGAGCAGGAATACATGCTCGCCAAGCGCTATGCCGAACACCAGGATCCCGAGGCCGCTGCCCAGCTGGTCACCAGCCACCTGCGGCTCGTCGCCAAGATCGCGATGGGCTATCGCGGCTATGGCCTACCGGTCAGCGAGCTGATCAGCGAAGGCAACATCGGCCTGATGCAGGGCGTCAAGAAGTTCGAGCCTGAGCGCGGTTTCCGCCTCGCCACCTATGCGATGTGGTGGATCAAGGCCTCGATCCAGGAATTCATCCTGCGCAGCTGGTCGCTGGTCAAGATCGGCACCACCGCCGCGCAAAAGAAGCTGTTCTTCAACCTGCGGCGGATGAAGAAGAACCTCGACGCCTATGAGGATTCGGATCTTCATCCCGATCAGGTTCGCAAGATCGCAACCGATCTCGGCGTGTCCGAGGCCGAAGTGGTCAACATGAACCGCCGGATGATGATGGGCGGCGATGCCAGCCTCAACATCTCGTTCAACGACGAGGGTGAGGGCCAGTGGCAGGACCTGCTCGAAGACAATGGCCCGCTGCAGGACCAGATCGTCGAAGAGGCCCAGGAAGCCGGCAATCGCCACGCCCTGCTGGTCGAGGCGATGGACAGCCTGAATGACCGCGAACGCCATATCCTGACGCAGCGGCGCCTGACCGAGGATCCGCGCACGCTCGAGGAACTGAGCCAGGAATACAACGTCAGCCGCGAGCGGGTTCGCCAGATCGAGGTCCGGGCGTTTGAAAAGCTGCAGAAGGCGATGTTGCGGATCGCCGGCGAAAAGCGGCTGTTACCCGCCGCCTGACCGCCACAAGTCGGACATATATGGTATTTACGAGCAGGGGCCGGAACCTTCCGGCCCCTGTTTCGTTGTCCCGGACGGCAGTGCATTCAGAACCGGGTGGCCGATCCTGACCATTCGGAAATGCCCGGACGCCGCAGTTAGAAGCAATTGAAACCTTGCGTAATCCAAGTCAGACAGCTAGACAAAACTCGAATTTCAGTTGCGAATCCTGCAAAAAGGGGAAGGTAAACATGCGTAAGACGATCATAGGGTTGGCCATGGCCACCACCATGCTCGCGACGCCAGCTCTGGCGCGCGATGATTCCTGGTATGTAGAACTCGATGCCGGCGCAATGAAGCTGGAAAGCACCAAATTCGACGTTGGCACCACTGCCGCAGGCGTCGTGGTGGATCATGATATCGGCGCGGACGCCGGTTTCATCGTCGGCTACGATTTCGGCATGTTCCGGCTCGAAGCTGAAGGCGCTTACAAGGGCACCAACCCCGACTCGCTGACTGCCAACGTGGCGGTTCCGCGCCGCAGCGCGACCCGGCCGTCGTTCGTCGGAACCCTTGGCGATGAAAACATCGGCGGCAAGAACAGCGCGCTGAGCTTCATGGTCAACGGCATGCTCGATTTCGGTCCCGACGATGGCCTGCAGGGCTTCATTGGCGGCGGCGCCGGCTATTCGACCGTCAAGCACGAACTCTCGACCGACTCGGTCGGCCCGGGCTGGCTCGACGATTCGGACGGCGGGTTCGCCTGGCAGGCGATCGCCGGTGTCCGCACCCCGATCAGCAAGCACTGGGACCTCGGCCTCAAGTATCGTCTGTTCAACGTCAACAACGTTGACATGGTCGACAGCAGCGGCCGCGCGGTTTCGTCGCGCTGGCGTTCGCACTCGCTGATGATGACGCTGGCGTACAACTTCGGCGAAGAGATCGGAAGAGCACACGTCTGAACTCCAGTCA
>CALCQB010000284.1 GCA_937897535.1 uncultured Novosphingobium sp.
GCCTGATCGCGTTCATCCGCGGGGTCGGCCAGACCGACTTCAACTATGCGCTCGATCCCGGCGTCGGGGTCTATATCGACGATGTCTACATCCCGACCCTGTCGAGCTCGCTGCTCGAACTGATCGACCTTGACCGGATCGAGATCCTGCGCGGACCGCAGGGCACGCTGGCCGGCAAGAACTCGATCGGCGGCGCGATCAAGCTGTTCAGCGCCAAGCCCAAGGGTGACAATTCGGGCACGCTGCAGGTCGGCTACGGCTCGTACAACTCGCTCAACGTCCGCGGGATGGCCGACATCAAGGTTTCGGAGACCCTGGCGGTCCGCGTCTCGGGCATGACCCGCAGCAGCGATGGCTATGTCGCGATGCTCGACTATGGCCTGACCCATCCCACCTCGAACGTTCCGGCCAACAACGCCCGCGGTCGCGGCAATGCCGACTATTCGACGATGGGCGGCCAGAACATCACCGCGGTTCGCGGCGCGCTGCGCTGGACCCCGGCGAGCACGGTCGAAGTCAACCTGTCGGGCGACTATACCCGCGAGAATTCGGAAGCGATCCCGGTGGTCGTGATTGCCGCCGGCGCGGTTGCCCCGGCCGGAACCACCTTCAATCCCGCGTCGGTCGGCAACTCTGCCTCGTTTACCGGCGCCGGGTTCAACCCGTGGCTGGTCGGCCGCAACGGATCGCAGGTCAACATGAGCTGCGCCTTCGTGCCGGCCGGTCCCTACAGCTGCGATACCGGCGGCAATCTGCAGGGCTATGATCCGCGTTTTGTCAGCTATTCGAACTTCATGGACGCGGCCGCGGCGACCACCCAGGCCCCGTTCAAGCCTTATTTCGCGCTGCCGATCACCAAGTTTACCGGCTGGGGCGTCCACGGCTCGATCTCGTTCGACCTCAGCGACAACATCAACCTCCAGTACATCGGTTCCTACCGGGCCTACAATTCGAAGTTCGGGCAGGACCAGGACGGCACCCCGATCCCGATCGCGCAGCTCGACAACGAGCTCGACCACCATGCGTTCAGCTCGGAAGTACGGCTCAACTTCAAGGCCGGCGACGGCCTGCTCGAAGGGACCATCGGCGGGTTCTATCTCAGCCAGAAGGGCACCTATACCGCCCGGGTCGATCTCAACTACGTCACCCCGGTGATCGACTTCATCCATGGCCCGGACACCACCCCCAGCAAGACCAAGGCGCTGTTCGGCACGGTCACGCTGCATCCGGTCGAAGCGATGAGCATCACCGGCGGGGTCCGCTATACCAAGGACCAGAAGGACTACACCTACTTCCGCTCGAACCCGGACGGCACCCTGCCCAACGGTTTCAACTGCTTCGTCGCGAACGGGGTATTCTCGGAACCGAACTGCCTGCTGGCCGGAATCTACAACGTCACCGGCACCTTCAAGGGCGATCGGTGGGACTGGCGGGCGGTAGCCGACTACCGCTTCTCGAAGGAATTCCTGGTTTACGCGTCGTTCTCGACCGGGTTCAAGGGCGGCGGCGTGAACCCGCGTCCGTTCGTGTCCGATCAGGCGCTGGCGTTCAACCCGGAAACCCTGACCACCTACGAAGTGGGCTTCAAGGCTGACTTGCTCGATCGCGTCATCCGGGTAAACGGGGCGGCGTTCTTCAACAAGTACAACGACATCACCCTGGGCAAGCTGGTTTGCCCGGAATCGTCGCTGCCTTCGCCGTGCCTGCGTCCGGCCAATATCGGTTCGGCCGACGTCAAGGGCTTCGAACTTGAAGCCGCGATCCATCCGGCCGGCGGCTTCTCGATCGACGGCAGCTTCAGCTACCTCGACTTCAAGTACACCAGCCCGTGTGCCGGCGGCAATCTGGTCGGCAGCGCGATCCCGTGCAACAGCATCACGCCCTACACGCCCAAGACCAACTATTCGGTCGGGGTCCAGTACGATCACGAGTTCGGCGCGGGCACTGTCTCGGTCCGGTTCGACGGTTCCTACCAGAGCGAGATGTACACCACCTCCGAGAACACGGTGTGGTCGAAGATGGACAGCCGCTTTGTCGGCAACGGCCAGATCTCGTTCACCTCGGCCGACAAGGACTGGAAGCTGACGGCTGAAGTGCGGAACATCTTCAACAAGTACTACTTCCTGTCGGTTGCCGACGTGACCACCTCGCTCGGCGCGGTAACCGGTGTGCCCGCGCTGCCGCGGACCTGGGCGGTCACGCTCAAGCGGAACTTCTGACCGACACCTGATACACCCTCCTGGGGCCGCCAATCTTCGGGTTGGCGGCCCTTCTTTTTCGGCTTGCGCCGCGCCGCCGCCACGCTACACCAATGCTAACAATAGTTAGGATGAGGACGATGGGCGCTTTTCCGCAGACCCCCTATTTCATGGGGCTCAACGAACCGGTCGGTCAGGAGGTCAGCCTGCGCGGGCTGGTGGTCGAAGGCACGCTTCCGCCTGAGGTTCGGGGCAGCTTCTACCGCGCGATCCCCGATCCGGCCTATCCGCCCAAGTTCGAGAACGACCATACCCTGTCGGGCGACGGGATGATCAGCCGCCTGTCATTCAACGCCGACGGGACCGCCGACTTCGCGCTGAAATTCGTCCGCACCGCGCGCTGGCTGGCCGAGCACGAAGCCGGTCGCGCCCGCTTCGGCAAATACCGCAACCCCTTCACCGACGATGCCGACGTGCAGGGCGTCGACCGGACCGTCGCCAATACCACCCCGGTCTGGCACGCCGGGCGGATGCTGATGGCCAAGGAAGACGGCCGCCCGTACCAGGTCGATCCGCTGACGCTGGAGACGATCGGCAGCTATGATTTCGGCGGTGCGCTCAAGTCGGAAACGATGACCGCGCATGTCCGGATCGACGCCGCGACCGGCGAACTGTTCTTCTATGGCTATGAGGCCGACGGCTGCGCCAGCACCAAGGTCGCCTATTGCGTGGTGGGCCCCGACGGCTCGCTCAAGTCCGAGCAGTGGTTCGACGCCCCTTATTGCGCGATGATGCACGATTTCACGATCAGCGAGAATTACGCGCTGTTCCCGATCTATCCGACCACCAGCGACCTCGACCGGCTCAAGGCCGGCGGCGAGCATTGGCACCACCAGCCCGAACTCGACAGCTGGCTCGGCGTCATGCCGCGCTATGGCGATGTTTCGGAAATCAAGTGGTTCAAGGGTCCCAAGGGCTGCCATTCGTACCACATGATGAATGCCTGGGAGGACGAGGCGGGCCTGCTCCATTTCGACGCCTGCCTCAATGACAGCAACGCCTTCGCCTTTATCCGCGAGCCGTCCGGAATTCACCGCCCGCAGTGGGAGATCAAGGGTGCGCTGACCCGCTGGACGGTCGATCCCAAGGCCAATGGCGGCGCGGTCACCGAGCGCGAGATCGGGCCGCCCGGGGACTTCCCGGTGATCCCTGCGGTCAAGCAGGGCCGGCCGTATGATCACGGCTGGATGCTGAGCATGAACCCCGACATGCAGGGCCCGCCGCTGTTTGCCGGGCCGGTCGGGGTCAGCTTCAACCTGCTGCTGCGGCTCGAAGGCATGGGCACGGCCGCGCCGCGTGTGGCCGACGCCCTCGCGCTGCCGCCGATGGCCGGCTACAACGAGCCGGTCCACGTCCCCGCTGCCGATCCCGCCCACAAGGGCTGGCTGGTGTTCATCGTCGACCAGCAGGTGGGCGATAATCAATTCACCCACGAAGCCTGGGTGCTCGATGGCGGCAACCTTGCCGCAGGGCCAGTCGCCAAGGTGGCGATCCCGCAGCGCCTGCGTCCGCAGGTCCACGGCTGGTGGGTGCCGCAAGCGCAGCTCGATGCGCTTACGGCATGAGCCGAATTGCGATCACCGGCGCATCGGGCCAGTACGGCCGCCTCGCCACGCAGGGCCTGATCGCGCGCGGCCGCGCCGCCGACCTGATCCTGATGAGCCGCAGCCCCGACAAGCTGGCCGATCTGGCTGCGCTGGGCTGCGAGGTCCGCTATGGTGACTACGACCGGCCCGAGACGCTCGCTGCGGCGATGGGGGGTGCGGACAAGCTGCTGCTGATCAGCGGCACGCGGGTTGGCGCACGGGTGGTGCAGCACCAGGCCGCAATCGAGGCAGCCGCAGCAGCCGGGGTGCGCCATGCCGCCTACACCAGCTTCATCGGGATCGACGACCCGGCCAACCCGGCCGAAGTCCGCCACGATCACATCGAGACCGAGCGGCTGCTCAAGGCCAGCGGCATGGCCTGGACCTGCTTGCGCGACGCGCACTATGCCGACGCGATGATCCTGATGGCCGGACCGGGGGTAATGGCCAGCCGCCAGTGGATCAGCAATTCCGGCGAAGGCCGAGAGGCGATGGTCTGGCGCGACGATTGTGCCGCCTGCGCGGTCGCGGTGCTTGATGGCACCGGGCACGAAAACCGGACCTACGACATCACCGGCCCGGACTTGCAGACCTTTGCCGATGTCACCGCGCTGATGTCCGAGATTACCGGGGTGCCGCTCGAATATGTCAGCGTCGATGACGCGGCCCAATACGCGATGTTCGACGCGATGGGCATCCCGCGCCGCCCGGTCGATAACCTCGAAGTCGGCGGAATCCCCTGGAACAGCGACGACATGGTCACCTTTGGCCAGGCAATCCGTGAAGGGTTCCTCGAGGTCTGCTCAGGAGATGTCGAAGCCCTGCTCGGCCGCCCGCCGCGCTCGGTCCGCCAGATGATCGAGCAGAATGTCGTAATGCTAAGGGCAGCGGCGGCCTAAGTGCGCCACAGCGCATCGAGTGCTGGCTTGAAATGGGGCCGATGCTCTGCCGGCACTCGGCCAAGCAGTTCTGTCTCGAACGTATCGATCAACGTCTGCGCTTCGTTGAGCTTGGCCCGGCCCACCTCGGTCAGGCGGAGCCCGTGGCTCTTGCCGTCGATTGGCTGGCGGAGCAGCAGGTCTGCGGCCTCCAGCCGCGCGACCAGCGGCACCATGTTGGCGCGCTGGATATCGAGCATCCGGCCAAGCTGGCTCGCGGTGATCGCGGGATTGGCCTCAACCAGCAGCAGCGCCGAGACATCGGCAAAACGCAGCCCGAGCGGTTCGAGCCGCGCCGAAAGCTCCGCCATCATCGCCGCTGCGGCGCGGCGCAACGAATAGCCCGGCAAGTCTTGCAGCGGATCCCTCATTCCGGCAGCATAGCAATAGCTATTGATCATAGCAATAACGTTTGATATGATCCATAGCAATCAAGGGAGAGTCGAGCATGGATTTCACACGCCTCAATCCGCTCACCGGCGAAGTCGCATCATCGGCCAAGGCCATGAAAGCTGGTGACATCCCGGCGATTGCAGCGCGCGCCGCAGCGGCCTTTCCGGCCTGGGCCGCACAAGGGCCAAACGCGCGCCGCGCCGTGCTGACCAAAGCCGCCGAAGGGCTTGAGGCCCGCAAGGATAGCTTCGTGGCGGCGATGATTGCCGAGACCGGATCGACCGCCGGGTGGGCGATGTTCAACCTCGGCGTGGCAGTCAGCATGGTCCGCGAGGCCGCAGCGCTGACCACCCAGATCGCTGGCGAAGTGATCCCCAGCGACAAGCCCGGGTGCCTCGCCCTGGCGCTCAAGGAACCGGTCGGCGTGATTCTGGGAATCGCCCCGTGGAACGCCCCGATCATTCTGGGCGTGCGCGCCATCGCGGTCCCGCTGGCCTGTGGCAACGCGGTGATCCTCAAGGCCAGCGAAACCTGCCCGCAGACCCACGCGCTGATCATCGAGGCCTTTGCCGAAGCGGGCTTCCCCGAAGGCGTGGTCAATGTCGTGACCAACGCGCCCGCCGACGCCGCTGAAGTCGTCGGGGCGCTGATCGATGCGCCAGAGGTCAAACGGATCAACTTCACCGGATCGACCGGGGTGGGCAGGATCATCGCCAAACGCGCAGCCGAACAGCTCAAGCCGTGCCTGCTCGAACTGGGCGGCAAGGCCCCGCTGATCGTGCTTGATGATGCCGATCTGGATGAGGCGGTCAAGGCTGCGGCGTTCGGGGCTTTCATGAACCAGGGTCAGATCTGCATGAGCACCGAGCGGATCATCGTGGTCGATGCGGTGGCCGATGAATTCGCCAGGCGCTTCGCCGCCAAGGCCAGCAGCATGACGGCCGGCGATCCGCGCGCGGGCAATACGCCGCTCGGTGCAGTGGTCGATCAGAAGACCGTTACCCACGTCAATGCACTGATCGATGATGCCGCCGCCAAGGGCGCGACGGTCATCGCCGGGGGCAAAGGCGACAGCGTGGTGATGCCCGCGACTGTGGTCGACGGCGTGACCGATGCGATGAACCTCTACCGCGACGAAAGCTTTGGACCTGTCGTAGCGATGATCCGCGCCCGCGATACCGACCACGCGGTCGAACTCGCCAACGATACCCAGTACGGCCTGTCCGCCGCTGTCTTCACCAAGGACATCGCCAAGGGCCTGACCGTGGCCCGCCGGATCCAGTCGGGTATCTGCCACGTCAACGGCCCGACCGTGCACGACGAGGCGCAGATGCCGTTCGGCGGGGTCGGCGCATCGGGCTATGGCCGCTTCGGCGGCAAGCAGGGCATCGACAGCTTCACCGAAACCCGCTGGATCACGATTGAGACCCAGCCCGGCCATTATCCGATCTGATTCTGAAAAGGACTACGCCCATGACTACTGACCGTGCCGAAGCCGATACCGTTGCCTATTCCGTCGAGGACGGGATTGCCTGGGTCAAATTCAACCGCCCCGAAAAGCGCAACTGCATGAGCCCCAAGCTCAACCGGCAGATGAAGAAGGTGCTGGAAGAGCTGGAGTTTCGCGACGACGTGAAGGTGCTGGTGCTGACCGGCGAGGGCGAGGCCTGGACCGCCGGCATGGACCTCAAGGAATATTTCCGCGAAACCGAAGCGCAGGGCCTCGGCGCGATCCGCAAGAGCCAGCGTGAGAGCTATGGCTGGTTCGAACGGCTGCGCTGGTATGAGAAGCCGACCGTGGCGATGATCAACGGTTGGTGCTTCGGTGGCGGCTATGGCCCGCTGTTCGGCTGCGACATCGCGATTGCCGCAGAAGACGCGCAGTTCGGCCTTTCCGAAATCAACTGGGGCATCCTCCCCGGCGGCGGCGCCAGCAAGGTCGCGCAGGAACTGATGCCGTTCCGCAAGGCGATGTACCACGCGATGATGGGCGAGAACCTGACCGGCACCCAGGCCGAAGCCCAGGGCCTGATCACCGAGGCGGTTCCGGCCGACAAGCTGCGGGCGCGCGTGCTCGAAGTCTGCGAAGTGCTCAAGAAGAAGGACGGCAACGCGCTGCGCGCCACCAAGTGGACGATGCGGCGGATGGTCGACATGACCTATGACAACGGTCTGGAATACCAGATTCGCGCGCAGGAAGCGCTGCACAGCTTTGGCGGCGCGGCCGCGCGCAAGGAAGCAACCCGCCAGTTCCTCGACGAAAAGACCTTCAAGCCTGGACTCGAAACCTTCGACACGTCCAGGGTCAAAGGATGACCGAACGGATCGCCCAGATCGCCTATGTCGCAGGCGGCGGCCCCCGGCCCTTCTATTATGCCAACGCGCATGAGAAGGACCGGGTCCCGATCGACCTGCGACCGATGCCGGTCCACGATGCCCGGGCGATCGACGCGCAGATCGACCGCGAAGGCTTCCAACTGGTCCGCCACGCAAGTGCGATCACCGACTGGACCGATCGGGCGGCGCTGGAGGCGATCCACAAGGGTGAAGTTGCCGAGCTGATCAAGGCGCTGACCGGGGCCGACGAAGTCCAGGTCAACGCACCCGGAATTCTGCGCTATTCCGAAAAGAGCGGCAAGGCCGGGAGCAGCGACAATTCGCACCCGGCCCGCTTCGCGCACGTCGACATCAACGATGTCACCGCTGCGCAGTTCGCGACACGCGGCTCGGGCGGGAGGGCATTTAGGCGCTGCGCTGCCTACAACCTGTGGCGTGCGCTATCGCCCGCGCCGCAGGATATTCCGCTGGCCTTGTGCGACGCCCGCAGTGTGGCGGCGGAGGACCTGATCGTCGCCGACGCGATTTTCGATCCGCCAGGTGGTGCGCCCGAATGGTCGTTCGAATCATGGGTTGTGGCGCACAATCCGGCGCACCAGTGGCACTTCTATTCGGACCTGAACGCGGCCGAGGCAATCCTGTTCAAGACCAACGACAGCGATCCGGCGCGGGCCCACTGCATCCCCCACGTCGCCTTTGACGATCCGCTTGCCCCGGCCGATGCCCCGCCCCGCGTCAGCATCGAGATGCGCGCGACCTGCTTCTGGTGGGCCTGACCTAAAGCCGCTTGTACAGCGCGAGCAGCCGCCCCCAGGCGCGGTCGGCCTCGGCCTTGTCATAGATCGGGGCGTCCAGCGTGCACCAGCCATGGTCGGCGTTGTAGACCTCGACCTCGACCGGGCGGCCCGATTCCTTGGCCGCAGCGCGCAGTGCGTCCTTGTCGGTCGGAGCCTTGGCATCGTCGTTGCGGGCAATCGCGATCAGGAACGCAGCCTTGCTCTGCTTGAACAGCAGGTGCGGGCTGTCGGGCTTGTCGGTGACCAGACCGCCGCCATGGAACGAGGCGGCCGCCTTGATCCGCCCAGGCAAGGCCGCCGCGCTGCGGATCGCGAACGAACCAGTCTGGCAATAGCCTTGGGTGCCGATGCCCTTGCGCTTGTTGACCCCGCCTTGCTTGTCGAGCCAGGCAACGTAGGCGGTGGCATCGCGGACCGTGTTGGCGGGTGAGACCGAGGCAATCGCGGGCTTGAGCTTTTCCTGCCCAGCCGGCGTGCGCCATTCGGCCATCGCCGTGACGAACGGCGCCGGCCCGGCGCGGTAGTAGTGATTGACCGCGAGCACCGCAAAGCCCTCCGCCGCCAGCCGCCGGGCCATTTCCTTGTAGGCTTCGCGCAGGCCCGCGACATCGGGCCACAGGATCACCGCGGGATACTTGCCCTTGGCCGGATGGACGAAGAAGGCATCGGTCACGCCATCGGCAGTCGGTACGCTGACCATCGCCTCGGTGATCGCGCGGCCCTTGGCCTGGCTTTCGCTGCCCGAGCAGGCGACCAGCACCCCGGCCGCGCCGATCGCGGCAAATTCGCGGCGGCTGAGCCCCTTGGCGGCGAGCGCGGCTTCTTCTTCGATCGCGGTATGGTCGTCACACATGGCAGCTCTCCTTGAAAGGCCAAACTAGCCCACTTTGCAGCGCCGTCCAGTGCCCCAGGGGTCAGGTCAGATCGCCCAGCGTGATCGCCTTGCCTTCGAGTGCCGCCTTGTTCGCGGCGCGGCGATTGCGTTCCACCGCCAGCCGTTCGGGCGGGGCCTCCTCGTCGGGCAAGGCCGCCAGGCTCTCCTCGTAGATCGCCTTGAAGTCCTCGGCGAATTCGGGGTGGGTGAAGATCAGGCCCTTGTTGTCGCTCATCCCGGCGACGATCCGCCGTCCGGCCTCGTGCGGGTCCATCCCGGCGCTGAACACCGCACCAAAGCTGGTCAGCTCGTCCTTGTTGACCGCGCCAAAGCCGCTCTGGCCGAATTCGTCCGGGCGGCGGAAGGCCGAATCCCACGCATTGGTCGCGATCAGCGCCGGGCAGACGAGCGAGCAGCCGATCCCCAGCGGCACCAGGTTGTAGCGCAAGCTCTCGGTCAGCCCGCGCACCGCGAACTTGCTGGCGGTGTAGATCCCGGCTTGCGGGCCGGAGAGATAGCCCGCCATCGAGGCCACGTTGGTCACATGCCGCCGTCCGCTCGCCGCTTTCAGCTTGGGCAGGAAGGCGACGATCCCGTTGGCGACCCCGCCGAAATTGACCCCCATGATCCAGTCGTAATCGGCATGGCTGGCCTCGGCGGTGTCGCCGAATACCGACACCCCGGCGTTGTTGATCAGCACGTGGACCTCGCCAAAATGGGCCTCAACCGCGTCGGCCGCCGCCGCCCAGCCCGCGCGGTCCAGCACGTCGAGCCTGACCCACAGCGGTTCCTCGCGGCCGTTGGCGGCAAACCATTCCGCCGCCTCGGCACGATAGGTCTCATTGCGGTAGCTGAGGGCGAGCCGCATTCCGGCTTCGCTGCAGGCCTTTGCGATCCCCAGCCCCAGCCCGGAAACGCCGCCGGTGATGAAGGCCACCCGGCCCTGCCAGATCGACATTGCAATTTTCCTCTCGCCAAATCGTTCCCGATTGTTAGCATTGCATACAAATATGGGAGAGTCGAACATGGCCGATACCGAAGCGCGGATTGCCGCACTGGAAGCCCGCGTCAACGAGCTGGAAGATACCAACGCGATCCGGCGGCTGCAGAACGCCTATGGCTATTACATCGACTACAACCGGCCCGAGGAAGTGGCCGGGCTGTTTTCACAAGATGGCGCGGTGGTGTTCCTGTCGGGCGAATACCGTGGCCATGCCGGGATCATCCGGCTTTACGGTACCTGGTTCCAGAACCTGTTCACCGGAGGCAAGCGCGGCCCGGTCAAGGGCCTGCTGCTCGACCATTTCCAGCTGCAGGACGTGATCACCGTCGCGCCCGACCGGCAGACCGCCAAGGGCCGGTTCCGCGGCGTGCTGGCGGGCGGCTGGCACGATGCGATCAAGGATGCCCTGCCCGAAGGGATGCCGCAGCAGTTCTGGGAAGCCGGGATCTATGAGAACGACTATGTCCGCGAGGACGGCGTGTGGAAGATCCGGCGGCTCAACTACATGATGCAGTGGCAGGCCGATTACGAGACCGGCTGGGCCCACACCGTCGCGCACCTGCAGCCGGCGATGCAGTGCTATCCCGAAAACCCGATCGGCCCGGACGTCATCCTGGCCGAAGAGGAATGGCGCCCGACCTGGCCGAACCGCCAGGAAGTGGCGATGAGCTTTGCCCACCCGGTGCTGGGCGCGGCCTTCGTGGTCGAGGAATTCACCAAGCTGCAGCAGAAGTGGCCGTGATCGCCGCGCGGCTCTGCTAGACCTTCACCCCTTCGTGGTGCTCGCGGATCCACTGGGTCATCGCGGCGATGACCTTGTCGGAGATCGCGGCGAACTGGCGCTGCTGTGCAGGCGAAAGCCCGCCGAGCAGCGCCTGCGCCACCGCCTCCACCGCCGGGTGAAGCCGCTCGTATTCGGCCTTGCCCGCCGGGCTCAGCCGGACCGGCTTGCGGCGGCGATTGTCGGGATCGACCGCGTCCTCGATCCAGCCCTTTTCGCGCAGCGCCGCCATCGCGCGGCTGACGTTCATCGCGGGTACGCCCATGATCTCAACCAGATCGTGTCCGGCCAGGTTCCCCTCGCCAGCCAGCGCCATCATCAGTTTCAGCTCGATCTGGCTGATCCCGGAAGGGTCGCAGACCCCATCCTTCATCGGCGAGTTGACGAAGCTGCCCAGCTTGAGCAGCCGGACCAGCTGGTCGAAGGCCGGCTCGCCTTCGGCCGGCGGCAATGGCAGAGTTTTCCCCATGCGCTGCGGCTATCGGCCCCGCCCGTTTGGCGCAAGCGTCAATCTGCCGCACCATAACAATCGTGACCATTTTGCATCACCTTGGGCCGTATTGCGGATTCGCGGTCTCGGGCTCTTGCAAATCGTAATTTAGTATGTCTTACTAACAATCCTTGGGCGGCCCGACGGAAGAGGCCCGAACAGGAGAGGGATTTATGGCAAAGTTTTCCAGCATGACTGGCGTAGTTCGTTTCGGCCTTGCGGCCAGCGCATCGGCGATGGCCTTGAGCCTGGCCGCCCCTGCCTTTGCGCAGGACGCCACCGAGGACGCACCCGAATCGGGCCGCGAAATCGTTGTCACCGCCCAGTTCCGCGAGCAGAAGCTGCAGGACACCCCGCTGTCGATCACGGCGGTGGACAGTCAGTTGCTCGAAAGCCGCAACCAGACCGACATCTCCAAGATTGCCGCACAGGCCCCGAACGTCACGCTCAACGCGATGGGCGGTGCCTATGGTTCCTCGCTCGGCGCTTCGATCCGCGGCGTTGGCCAGTTCGACTTCAACCCGGCCTATGAGCCCGGCGTCGGCATGTATGTCGATGACGTCTATTACGCCACGCTGACCGGCGGGATTTTCGACCTGCTCGATCTGGAACGCGTCGAAGTGCTGCGCGGCCCGCAAGGCACGCTGACCGGCCGCAACTCGATCGGCGGCGCGATCAAGCTGTTCTCCAAGAAGCCCGATGGCGAAACCGAAGGCAACATCTCGGTCGCAGCCGGCAGCCGCAAGCGCTTCGACATCCGCGCCAGCGCCAGCTTCCATATTTCCGAAGGCGTCGATGCCCGCATTGCCGGGGTCTACAAGCGCCAGGACGGCTATGTCGATCAGATCGACTATGGCTGCGCCCATCCGGGCAATGCCGAAGGCATCGCCGCCTTCCCCAGCACGCCTTCGGACTGCGTGATGTCCAAGCTGGGCGAGGTCAACTATTCGGGCGTGCGCGGTGCGCTGCGCCTGCGCCCGACCGACGGGATCGATATTACCTTCGCGGCCGACTACACCCACGAAAACCGTTCCAACGCGGCTGAGGTCGTCACCCAGACCACCCCGGCGCTGGCCAACGCAATTTGCGGACCGTTCTGCACCTATGCGAGCTTCTATCTGACCGGCAACACGCCGCCTCCTGGTCTGACCATTCCCGGGCCTTGGGGCCAGGTTGCGACCGGCTATTTCATGCCCAACACGACCAAGTTTGACGGCTGGGGCGTTTCGGCAAATGCGACCTTTACCCTGTCGGATTCGCTCAACATCCAGTCGATCACCGCGTACCGCGATTATCGGCAGGTCTGGGGCACCGACGACGATTTCAACCCGTTCCCGGCCAAGTCGGCCGGCGGGTTCAACGACCTCTCGTTCTGGTTCTTCAGCCAGGAACTGCGGGTGAATGCCAAGCTGGGCGATATCGGCGAACTGACCGTGGGCGGTTACTATTCCGATCAGAAGTCGGTCTACTTCACCCGCCAGGACATCCGCTACATCGCGCCGGGACTGAACTTCCAGTTCCAGGGCAACGATCCGGTCAATGCTGACAGCAAGGCGGCGTTTGCCACCGTGATTCTGCGGCCGGTCGAGAACATGACCCTGACTGCCGGCGCACGCTATTCGGACGAGCACAAGGATTACACCTTCGTCCGCAAGAACTTCGACGGTACGCCTTCGTACTTCCTTGGCGCGCTCGACGGCGTGAAGGCTGTCTATGACGGCAACAAGTGGGACTGGCGCATTTCGGCCGATTACCGCTTCAGCCCCGAAGTGCTGGCCTATGTCACCGTTGGCACCGGCTTCAAGGGCGGCGGCGTGACCGCCCGTCCGTTCGACGCTGCCCAGGCGCTCAACGGCAGCTTCGGTCCGGAAACGGTCACTGCCTATGAAGCCGGGCTCAAGACCGACCTGTTCGACCGCCGTCTGCGGGTGAACGTTTCGGCCTTCATCAACGACTACAAGGACATCCAGCTTCCCCTGATCACCTGTGCCTCGCTGGGTTCGAACGCGCCGTGCGGTGCCCGCCAGAACGCCGGCGACGGCAAGATCAAGGGCTTCGAAGTCGAAATGTTCGCCAGCCCGTGGGAAGGTCTCGATATCGATGCCTCGCTCAGCCACCTGACCGGCAGCTGGAAGAACATCGATCCGCGCGTCGGCAATGCGATCCTGATCACCGATCCGATCGTCTCGCCGAACTGGAAGTGGAGCTTCGGGGTGCAGCAGAAGCTGGACCTGGGCAGCGCCGGTTCGCTCACCCCGCGGTTCGACATGTCGTATGTCGGCAAGACCACCGCAGGCCGGCTGACCGGAGGCGGACCGATCGACTATTACCCGTCGGTCACGCTCGGCAACGGGCGGATCACCTGGAAGAACACCGACGAGGACCTCTCGATCTCGTTCGAGGTGCAGAACCTGTTCAACAAGTACTACACCCCGTTCCGGTTCGCGGCAGTCTATGGCTTCTCGGGCACGATCTACTCGCAGGTCGGTCGGCCGCGCGAGTGGGCCGTCACCGTCAAGAAGACCTTCTGATCGAAGCCACCTTTGGCTTTCGTTACTGGAACAAGGGCGGTCGGCAACGATCGCCCTTTTTCTTTGCGTGACGCCCACGCAGTGGCTAGACTTTCTACCAATTGTTATAATGACCAAGGGAGATTCAGGATGCTGCCCGCAGGCGTGAAGATCGTTCACCCCGATAAACTCTACATCGGTGGCGCATGGGTTGCCCCCCATTCCGGCCACCAGCTGGAGATGGTCTCGCCCAATACCGAACAGGTTGTCGCCACTTGCGCAGAAGCGGACGAGGCCGACATGGATGCGGCCGTGGCCGCCGCGCGGGAGGCCTTCGACCATGGTCCCTGGCCGAGCACTCCGCCGGCCGAGCGGGTCGCCGCGTTCCGGCGGATGGTCGCGCATCTTGAAGCGCGCGTGCCAGAACTCGCCGCTTGCTGGACCGCGCAGATGGGCGGCCTCGCCAGCTTTGCCGGGCCGATGCACGGCGGCTCGGTCGCGACGCTGGGTGCGATTGCCAACTATGCGGAAGGCTTCCAGTTCGTCGAGCAACGCGCCACGGTCGGCGCGGCAGCTGGCCTCGTCGTGCACGAACCGGTCGGGGTGGTCGCGGCGATCGCACCGTGGAACGGGCCGTTCGGGATCATGGCCAACAAGGTTGCCTATGCGCTGCTGACCGGCTGCACGGTGATCATGAAGCCTTCGCCCGAGACCCCGCTGGAGGCCTATATCATCGCCGAAGCCGCCGAATCGGCCGGCCTGCCGCCGGGGGTGGTGGGTCTGGTCCCGAGCCACCGCGAGGCGGCCGATCACCTCGTCAACAACCCCGGGGTCGACAAGGTCAGCTTCACCGGATCGACCCTGGCGGGCAAGCGGATCGCGCAGGTCTGCGGGGGGCGGATCGCGCGCTACACGCTCGAACTCGGCGGCAAGAGCGCGGCGATCGTCCGCGACGACTTCCCGACCGAAGCCGCCGCCAAGCTGCTTACGGGCACGCTCAACCTGATGAGCGGGCAGGTCTGCGCGATGCTCAGCCGGGCGATCGTCCCGCGCCACCGTCACGACGAACTGGCAGCGGCGATCGCGGCGGAAATGAAGCAGGTGGTGATCGGCCATTCGGACGATCCCCAGACCCAGCTCGGTCCGCTGGCGATGAAGCGCCAGCTTGAACGGGTCGAGATGTATATCGAGGAGGGCAGGAAGACCGCCGATCTGGTCACCGGCGGCGGACGGCCGAGCCACCTCAACCAGGGCTATTTCATCGAACCGACCCTGTTCGCCAATGTCGATAACGCCAGCCGGATTGCCCAGGAGGAGATCTTCGGCCCGGTGCTCGCGCTGATCCCGTGCGAGGATGAGGAGGACGCGATCCGGATCGCCAACGAATCAAACTACGGCCTCAACGGCTCGGTGCTGACCCAGGACGCGCAGGCAGCCTATGACATCGGGCGGAGGATCCGCACCGGCGGGTTCGGGCAGAACGGATTGCGGATGGACTTCGGCCTGCCGTTCGGCGGGTTCAAGCAGAGCGGCATCGGCCGTGAGGGTGGACCCGAGGGCCTGTGGGGCTATGTCGAGACCAAGACCATGTTGCTCGACGCAATGCCGAACCAACTTTGAAGGACTGAACCATGACCAATCACGTTGCAGCCAAGTCGATCGTCATCACCGGCGGCGGCGGCGGGTTCGGCCGGCTGGTCGCGCTCAAGACCGCCGCACTGGGCGCGAAGGTGACGCTGGGCGATATCGATCTTGCCGCCGCGCAAGCCGTGGCGGATGAGGTTACGGCGGCGGGCGGGATCGCACAGGCCGTCGCGGTTGACGTCACCGACCTCGCCCAGGTCAAGGCGCTGGTGGCGGCGGCGGTCGCTGCTCACGGCGGGATCGACGTGATGGTCAACAACGCCGGGATCATGCCGCTGGCGTTCATTTCCGATCATGAGGCAGCCTATTCCGCGTGGAGCCGCTGCATCGATATCAACATCAAGGGCGTGCTCCACGGGATGATCGCCGCGCACGATCCGATGATCGCGGCGGGCCGCGGGCATGTGGTCAACCTCTCGTCGATCTACGGCAATTTCCCGGTGACCGGCGCGGCGGTCTATGGCGCGAGCAAGGCGGCGGTGAACTTTCTCTCGGAAAGCCTGCGGGTAGAGGCGCGGGGCAAGATCAAGGTCACGACGATCAAGCCGACCGGTGTGCCAGCGACCAATCTGGGGGCCAGCGTGATCAACCCCGCTGCCAGCGTTGGCATCCTCGGCCAGAACACCGGGGAGTTCATGGAGATGGTCGGCCAGATGGGCGAAGGAACCTTCCCGGCCGAACGGCTTGACCCAGCAACCATCGACTATGCCAGCCTCGCCCCCGAACACATCGCCGACGGGATCGTCCACGCGATCAACCAGCCGTGGGGTGTCTCGATCGGCGAAATGACGATCCGCGCGAGCGGGGATCATTTCATCCTCTAGCCACTTCGTCATTGCGAGCGTAGCGAAGCAATCCAGGGCCGAGCAAACCGCCCTGGATTGCTTCGCTACGCTCGCAATGACGTGGAGTGTTAGCCCAACTCCACGCACCCGCCATCGACGTAGAGGTCGACCCCATTGATGAAGCTGGCCTCGTTGCTGGCGAGGAACAGCACGGCGGCGGCGATCTCATCGCTCGTCCCCATCCGCCCGATCGGGACCACGTCCGAAAGCATCGCGCGCATCCCCGCGATCTCCGCCTCGCTCGCGCCGCGTTTGAAGATTTCGGTATCGGTCGGGCCGGGCGAGACCATGTTGACTCGAATCCGGCGCGGCAACAATTCCTTGGCCAGGATCCGCGCCATCGCGCGCAGCCCGGCCTTGGCTGCGGCATAGGCGATATTGCCCGGCACCGCCGCGACCGAGCCGATCGAGCCGGTGATCACGATGCTGCCGCCATCACGCATCAATGGCAGCGCCGCCTGCACCGCGAAGAACGCCCCGCGCAGATTGACCGAATGGATCCCGTCCCAGAATTCCTCGGTCACGGCCTCGACCGGCGCGAACCCGCCGACCCCGGCGTTGACGAACAGCACGTCGATCCCGCCCAGCGCCTCGCCGATTTCGGCCATGGCGGCGCGGCTCGCCTCGGGCAGGCCCATGTCGCTGACGACGCCCAGCGCCTCACATTCCTCAGCCGCTGCGCCAAGCGTTTCGGCGTTGCGCCCGGTCAGCGCGAGCTTGGCCCCCTCGGCCCGGAACATCCGCGCCGCCGCCAGTCCGATCCCGGCGTTGCCACCCAGGATCGCCACGCATTTGCCAGCGAACCGCATCAGAACATCGTGTTCGTGTTGGCAGCCTTTTCCGGCACCGGTTGCAGCACGTCCCAGTGTTCGACCACCTTGCAGGCTTTCACCCGCAAGATATCGACCACCGCCATGCCGCGATCGGTTTCGGAAAACCTTCCCCACGAGTGAACCGCGACCAGATCGCCCTCGGCAATGATCCGCTTGATCTCATAGCGGATTCCGGGGTTGCCCTTGAAGAACGGCTCGAGGAAGCCGATCGCCGCGTCGCGGCCGGTCGCGGCCATCGGGTTGTGCTGGATATAGCCCGGATCAACCCAGGTTTCGAACGCACCGCGCACGTCCTTCTGGACATAGAACTGGGTCATGAACGCGGTCACGACCTGCTTGGGCTTGCAGCTTTTGGCTTCAGCGCTCTGGGCAGTCAGGGCCAGGGTGGCGGCGGCGGCGAACAAGGCAAGGCGCATCGGTCTTCTCCCATTTCAAAACATCGGCAGCGGATTGAGCGGCTGCTCCGGCACATCCTGCAGCACATCCCAGTGCTCGACAATCTTGCCGTCGGCGACCCGAAAGATATCGACCACGGCCAAGCCCGGATCGCCGGCGTGGCGGATCACGTGGTGGTGGACGATCACGTGATCGCCATCGACGAAGGCCCGCTTGAGGTTGTGGGTCCCCTCGGGCGACTGGACCTTCACGAAGTCGAGGAAGTCCTTGAGCGCCTGAACAGTCGGTTCCGCCAGTGACGAATGCTGGATATAACCGGGCGCGATGTAGTCATCGACCCTCGCGCTATCCATCGGCATCAGCACATCGCGGTACATTGCCAGGACCAGATCGAGATTGGCCTGTTCGGCGTCCGTGCGGCTCATCGCCTCTCCCCTCTTTCATTCTAACAATTGGTAAGATATGCCTCACGCGACAAAGGGCGTAAAGCCCGGATGGGAGAGCGCATGGACCGGCCTGAACTTTACGGCATTCTCGATTCCTTCCTCGCCGCGCTGCAGGCGCGCGATGCCGGTCGGCTGCCTTGGGCAAGCGCGGTCCGGCACAGCGAGAACAACGTGATGCTGGTGCCCGGCGACGGGGTCTGGGCGACAAATACCGGCCTGGGCGAATACGATCTGCGCTTTGCCGATCCGGTCACCGGGCAGGTCGGCTGGTTCGGCACCGTGATCGAGCCACTCGAAGAATCGGCCTTTTGCCTGCGGATCGGCGTCGATCCCGCCGGCCAGATCGCCGAGGTTGAAATGGTGATCGTGCGCGATTCGGAATACGGGATGGCGCTTCCCGGCAAGCGGTTCTGGTCCAAGCCGATCCTGGAAAACAAACCCGCCACACCAGCCTCGCGCGAAACCCTGCACGAACTGGCCGACGGTTATTTTTCAACGCTGCAACTCAACGACGGGACGATCCACACCCGGTTCAAGTCCGATTGCAACCGGGTCGAGAACGGCGTGCAGACCACCAACAACCCCGCGCTGAAGCTGTTTCACTGGGCTTCGATGGGCTGCGAAGAGCAATTCAAGCTTGGCATTTACCGCTATGATGATCGCCTGCGCGGGCGGCGCTTCCCCTTGATCGATGAAGAACGCGGACTGATCTTCGCGTTCGGGTTCATCGATCATTCCGGTCGGCTCGGTCGCTACCAGCTCGCCAATGGCAACTGGAACGAAAGCCCAATCCGCCGTCCGCACTCGTTCTACCTCGGCGAACTGTTCAAGATCGACCACGGCATGATCGAACAGATCGAGGCCAATTTCATTTCGGTGCCCTACCACATGCCCAGCCCGTGGGACGCCGCATGAAACGGCTTTTGATCTTCGCCGCTTTCGCACTCAGCGCCTGCGGCCAGTCCGAAACCGCGCCGCCGCAGCAGGCAGTCGCGGCCGAGAACTGGACCAATCCCGGCGGCGACAGCGGCAAGACCCACCATTCGGCGCTGACCGACATCAGCCCCGCCAATATCGGACGGCTCGGGCTCGCCTGGGAAGCCGATCTCGGCACCAACCGCGTGCTTGAAGCCACCCCGGTAGTGGTCGACGGGACCATGTACACCAGCGGCGTGGCCGGCCGGGCCTATGCCTTCGATGCGGCCAGCGGCAAGGAACTGTGGCGGTTCGAGCCCGAGGTCGACATGCAGGTCAACCGCACCGTCTGCTGCGATCAGGCCAACCGCGGGGTGGCAGTTTCGGGTGGCAAGGTGTTCGTCGCGACGCTCGACGCCTTCCTCTACGCGCTCGACGCCAGGACCGGGAAAGTGCTGTGGAAGGCCGATACCCGCGATGGGTCGGGCCGGGGGATCAACTCGACCGGCGCGCCCGAAGTAGCGGGCGACGTGGTGGTAATCGGCAACGGCGGCGCGGAATACGATGTGCGCGGCTATGTCTCCGCCTTCGGCCTCGCCGATGGCAAGCTGAAGTGGCGGTTCCACACCGTCCCGCGCGATCCCAAACTGGGGCCGCAGGACCACCCCGATCTCGAAGCCGCAGTCAAGACCTGGGACCCGAACAGCCGCTGGGATATCGGCGGCGGCGGCACCCCGTGGGATGCGATCAACTATGACGCCGAAACCGGCTTCGTGATCGTCGGCACCGGCAACGGCGGGCCTTATCACACGATCAAGCGCAGTCCGAAGGGCGGGGATCAGCTCTACCTCTCCAGCCTGGTCGCGCTCGATGCCAAATCGGGCCGGGTCAAATGGCACTATCAGGAAACCCCGGCCGACAACTGGGATTTCACCGCGACCCAGCCGATGATCCTGACCCGGATGAAGCTGGCCGGCGAAGACCGCCCGGTGGTGCTCCACGCCCCCAAGAACGGGTTCCTCTACATCATCGACCGGCGCGACGGAAAGCTGCTCAGCGCCAAGCCGATCGTCCGGCAGAACTGGACCAAGGGGATCGATCCCGCCACCGGCAAGCCGATCCCCAATCCCGAGGCGGCCGACTGGGCCCAAGGGCCGAAGATCATCTTCCCCG
The DNA here is from genome assembly GCA_937897535.1 of uncultured Novosphingobium sp. Classification (GTDB taxonomy): domain Bacteria; phylum Pseudomonadota; class Alphaproteobacteria; order Sphingomonadales; family Sphingomonadaceae; genus Novosphingobium. The sequence continues at coordinate 20,220 of CALCQB010000284.1, forward strand.
GCACCCCCGGCGCGCGCAACTGGCATCCGGCCAGCTATGACGCTGCCAGCAATACCTACTTCGCCCCGGTCCAGGACATGGGCAACCTGATCCTGATGCCGCCGGCCGATCCGCCGTTCCAGAAGAACGGGCTGAATACCGCCGCAACGCTGTTCTTCACCGCTGATATCGAACAGAGCCTGGCGATGCTGCCGCCGCCGCTGGTGGCCCAGATCAAGGCGCTGCCGGCCTGGCAGGAAGTGCTGAAGAACCCGGCCAGCTCCGAACTGCGCGCGATCGACCCGACGACCGGGCAGGCCAAGTGGTCGGTCCCGATGGGCGGCTGGCAGGATCGCGGCGGGGTGCTTTCCACCGCCGCGGGCCTGGTGTTCCAGGGCAATCTCGCCGGGCAACTGCGGGTGTTCGAGGCGAGCACCGGCAAGCTGCTCAAGTCGGTCGAGACCGGCACTTCGATCTTGGCCGCGCCGATGACCTACAAGGTGAACGGGGTGCAATACGTCGCGGTGATGGCAGCCTGGGGCGGCGGCGGTTATCCCTACGTCCCGCGCTATTCGGCAGCCTACAGCCGCGGCAACCGCGGGCGGATCCTGGTGTTCAAGCTCGATGGCGGACCGGTTCCGCTGCCCGATCAATTGCCCGAACCGCAGGTCGCTCCGCCCCCGCCGCCGCAACTGCCCGGGGTTACCCCCGCCACGATCGCGCGCGGGCAGGCGCTGTTCTATTCGGTCGGCTGCGCACTGTGCCATTCGAACCAGCACCGTTCGATCACGCCGGACCTCAGGCGGATGTCGCCCGAAACCCACGCGGCCTTTGGCGAGATCGTGCTCAAGGGCCAGCGCGTCCCGCTCGGCATGCCGCGCTGGGCCGATTTGCTCAGCACCGACGACAGCACCGCGATTCACGCCTGGCTGATCGCCGAGCAGGGCAAGGTCCACCGCGAGGAAACCGAGAAACGCAAGCGCGGAATCCCGCTCGATGCGCCGAGCGCGGCAATTCTGTCCAATTACTGAGGAGCAAGGCAAATGGTCAGCACGATGGAACTGCCCGAGCTGGAATTCGCCTTCGCGATCCGGCTGTGGTTCACCCGGACCAGCATGGTCCCCGACTTGCCCGGCGGCGGTTGGCGCTCTGCGGTCTATCTCGACAGCGGCGAGGTTGAAGGGCCGCTGCTGAACGGCAAGGCCGTGCCGGGTTCGGGCGGCGACTATGCCCATTTCCGGCCCGACGATACCGCTGTGTTCGATGCGCGATATTTGCTCGAAAGCCATGACGGCGTGACGATCTACATGCAGAACAAGGGCTTTCTGTGGGGCCGCAATCCCGACACGATGGCCAAGCTGCGCAAGTGGGCGTTCGAGAATGGCGAGCCGGTGCCGCACGGCGAATACTACCTCCGCGCCCAGCCCAGCTTCGAAGCCCCGGCCGGCAGCCCCTATGAGTGGATGACCCGGCATATCTTTATCGGGGTCGGCGAGCGCAAGCCGGACGGCAACTACGTGCGGTATTACCGGCTGACCTGAAGCGTTGACCTGAGCGGAGAAATCTGCTCTCAATCATAACAATTGTTATAAAAATCGAGAGGGGAGAGCACGTGAAGCTCACGACACCGCCACGGGTCAGCCCGCAACAGTTCGATACGGCCCTGACCGCCTTTGCCGGGGTGGTCGGCAAGGACTGGGTGATGGCCAGCGATGCTGACCGCGATGCCTATTCGGATGCCTATGCCCCCGGCCCGCAGGATCAGTGGCCGGCCAGCGCTGCTGTGGCACCAGCCTCGGTTGAGGAGGTTCAGTCAATTGTGCGCCTCGCCAACGAGCACAAGACCCCGCTGTGGCCGGTCGCGCGCGGCAAGAACCTGGGCTATGGCACCGCCGCGCCGCGCATGGCCGGATCGGTGGTGCTCGACCTCGGGCGGATGAACAAGATCCTCGAGCTTGACGACAAGCTGGCCTATTGCGTGGTCGAACCCGGCGTCGGGTTCTTCGACATGTACGAGGAAATCCAGCGCAAGAAGCTCCCCCTGTGGATGTCGGTGCCGGGCAACGCCTGGGGCTCGATGATCGGCAACGCGCTCGAACACGGCATTGGTTACACCCCCTATGGCCTCCACGCCCGCAACCTGTGCGGGGTCGAGGCAGTGCTGCCCGACGGCGACCTGGTCCGCACCGGGATGGGCGCGATGAAGGACAACCCGTCGTGGAACCTGTTCCCGATGAGCTATGGCCCGACCTGGGACCTGGCCTTCAGCCAATCGAACTTCGGGGTGGTGACCAAGGCCGGGATCTGGCTCCAGCCGGCCCCGGAAACTTCGCTCGAGCTGGTCTTCGATATCCCCAAGGCCGAGGATGTGGGCTGGGTGGTCGATACCATCGCCCCGCTCAAGATCTCCGGCCTGATCGACCAGAACGTGTTCGTGCCGTCATGGCTCGGCAAGATGGTGCTCAAGGGCCAGCGCAAGGACTTCTGGGACAAGCCCGGCGCGATCCCCGAATGGCGGGTTCAGGAACTGCTCAAGGAGCACAAGCTGGGTTATTGGCAGGTCGCGCTGCGGCTCTATGGCGAAGAACCGGTGGTCAAGGCCAAGGCCGAGATCATCAAGGCGGCGATGGCGAAAAATCTCAAGGCGCCGCCGGCCGAGCATTGGTGGCGCACCGGCGATCCGATCAACGCCTATGAAACCACCATGGGCGTGCCTTCAGCGGTGCCGCTGCAGATGTCCGACTGGATCGGCGGGCGCGGCGCGCACATGGGCTTTTCCCCGGTGGTCCCGGCGACCGGCGAACACGTGCTGGGCCAGTTGCAGCGCAGCCAGAAGGTCATCGACAGCTTCGACGTCGATTTCTACGCCAGCTTCACCATCGGCGGACGCTTTGCCAACAACGTCAACATGCTGATGTTCGATCGCGATCAGCCCGAGCAGATCGAAACGATGAAGAAGCTGTTCAATGCCCTGATCGATGAAACCGCCAAGGCCGGTTACGGCGAATACCGCACCCACCTTGGCTGGATGGACCGGGTGATGGATACCTTCAACTTCAACGACGGCGCGCTCCGCCGGTTTAACGAGAAGGTCAAGGACGCGATCGACCCCAACGGGATCATCGCGCCGGGCAAGCAAGGGGTCTGGCCTGCCGCCTACCGCGATCAGGCGAAGGAGGGCCGGGCATGAAGCGGGCCGCAATGTTCGTCTTGCCGCTCCTCGCACTCGCCGCGTGCAATCGCGGGCCGGAGCAGGCTGACCCCGCCAAGCCGGAACTCGCCAAGGCCGGAGCCCCGGCCGGTCCGCCGCCCCCGCCGCCCTATCAGATGCGTCCCGCCGCGCCATCCGGGGACCGGACCAAGGCATCGGACGGCAAGCTCGCGTTCGAAGTTCACTGCGGCTATTGCCATCTGACCGGCGGCATGGGCACCAACCTCCTGACCAAGCAGCGGATGCTGGCGGGTGAGCCACCCGAAAAAGGCCTGCTCGTCAACCGCACCGACCTGACCCCGGATTACGTCAAGCAGGTCGTCCGCGGCGGCAAGAACGCGATGCCCGCGCAGACCAGGGTCGACATCACCGACGCCGAACTCGCTGCGGTCGCGGCCTATCTGGGGAAAGCGAAATGAGCGGGGTCTCACGCCGGAACGTTTTGAAAGGTGCGGCGGTCGCGGGGGTCGCAACCGCCGTGCCGCTCGGCGCAGCAGCGCTGGGCGAGCGGCGGCTGGTGGTCTATGACAGCCGCCTGCCTGCCTCGCTGGCTTTCGCCCGGACCGTACCTTCGGCCTACAGCGTCGATCTGGCCGAAGCCCACGCAACCCGCTTTGCCGTGCTGCGGCAAGCCTTGCCCAAGGGGCTGATCGTCGAAGGGCTGACCCGGAGCAGCGACCTGATCGCGCTGCGGCATGAACTGGGGCGGCAGGGGCTCCGGCTCAGTTCCGAGGCCGCCGTTGGCGGCCTGTTCCGCTGGACCATGCGGCCGCGCTGATTTCCCCATTGGGCACGAAATGACCGCTTGACCTGACCCCTGCCGGTTTTAGTATGCAATACATACAAAAGACCGGAGAGGAACGGCCATGGCCGCGGTAACGCTGTACCACTGGGAGCCCAACGCCAATTCGGGCAAGCCGATGCTGGCCTTGATGGAAAAGGGCGTGCCCTTCGACAGCCATTACATCGACATGCTGAACTTCGATCAGCACAAGCCCGAATACCTCGCGATCAACCCGCAGGGCACGATCCCGGCGATGACTCACGGCGATCTGGTCCTGGTCGAATCGACCGCGATCATGGAATATGTCAACGACGCCTTCGACGGGCCGAACCTGATGCCGGGCACTGCCCGCGATCTTTGGCGGATCCGCTGGTGGATGAAGTTCATGGACCAGTGGCTCGCCCCCAGCTTTTCGATGTTCGGATGGAAGTACTTTGTCGGCCCCAACGCGCTGAAGGCGCACGGCCAGGACAAGATCGAGGCCCAGATCGCGCAGATCCCGCTGCCCGAGCGGCAGCTGGCCTGGCGCAAGGCGGTGTTCGGCTTGTTCAGCGAGGCGGAAATGGCCGAAAGCGGCCGCCGGATCGGTGTCGGCATCCAGATGCTCGAAGCCGAACTGGCCAAGCGCGAATGGCTCGCCAGCGATCAGTACAGCCTGGCCGACGTCAACGGCTTCAACCTGGCCTATGCCATGCCGCTGTCGCAGCCGCACCTCGCCAACGATGACCTGACCCCCAACATCATGCGCTGGCTGCGCGCGATCTATCGCCGCCCGGCGACGCGCGAATGCTGGAAACTGGGCCGCACCCCGATGGCCAGCCGGGTCGAGATCCTCGAGCAGGACTATATCCCGCCCCGCGCCGAGTCCGAGGGCATTGAAAGCGGAGTGCGCTGAGATGGGCATGATTCTGTACCACGGCGAACCCAATGGCCCCTCGCTTGCAGTCCTCGCTGCGCTGGCCGAAAGCGGCGTCGAAGCCGACTGCCGCCCGATCGACCTGCTCGCCGGTGAGCGTCACACCCTGCCCGGCGTGACCGAGCCGCTGGCCCGCGACATGGGGATCGAGGGCGAAGGCCCGGTGCTGGTGGTCGAGGGTGAGGCGATGACCGAATCTGTGTTCATCGCCCAGTTCCTCGACGAGAGCGGCGCTAACACGCTCCAGCCGAAGGATGCCTACGCCCATTGGCAGATGCTGATGTGGTGCCGCCGGATTACCGAGCGCTGCGCGCCCGCCGCGGCGTTCCTTGGCTGTCAGGCCACTGCCCAGCCCCGGCTCGCGGCGATGAATCAAGCGGCCTTCGGCGCCGTGCTCAATACGATCGCCAGCGAAGACCTGCGGGTCCGCTGGGTCGCGGTCGCCGCCGGTGACTTCCCCGAAGACCAGGCCAGGGATTGCATCGCCAAGGTGACCGATGCGGTGGCATTGGTCGAAACGCAACTGGCCGACGGGCGCGACTGGCTGATGGGCGAGCTGACCATCGCCGACTTCGAGACCTATGGCTGGCTGGCCGGAACCGTCACGCTGGTGCCCGATGCCTGGACCGGCAAAGGCCGCGCCGCCGCCTGGCTCGCCCGGGTTCGGGCGCGTCCTTCGGTCCAGTCCGCACTGGCCCGCGCCACCCTGCCCAACCCGGAAAGCCAGTGGGCGCCGGGTCCTGAAATCAACCGCTGGGGATAGACCATGCGTTCCATCGATTACTTCGACCGCGGCCACGATCGCGACCCGAAACGGCTGGCGATCATCGACACCGCCAGCGGGCTCAAGCTGACCTTTGCCGAGGTCAAGGCACTGACCGAACGGATTGCGGCGGCACTGCAGCGCGGCGGGTTCCAGAACCAGGACCTGCTAGGACTTTACGGCCCCAATGACGGGATGCTGCTGGTGGTGCTGCTGGCGATGTGGCGCGCCAATGGCAAATGGATCCCGGTCAACACCCGCAACGCGATCGACGCCAATGCCGGCTATATCAACTACGTCCGCTGCCAGTGGATGTTCTACCATTCGTCCAAGGCCGATGAGGTAGCGCAGCTGCGGGCGCTGTGCCCGACGCTCAATCACTTCGTCTGCCTCGACCAGCCCTGCGGTGAGGATCAGAGCCTTGACCAGTTCATCGCCGGGGTCGCTGCGAGCGATTTCGTCGAGCCGGAGTGCGATGCTTTTGGCAACATGATGGACCTGGTCGGGATCTTCCCGACCGGCGGCACCACCGGACCGAGCAAGGGCGCCAACGTCACCAACCTCGGTTGGGGAACGATGATCGAAACCGCTGCGGACGGAATGGGTGGGCGGACCGACAATCCGGTCGCGCTGGTCTCCGCGCCGATCACCCATGCCGCCGGGCCGATCGCGCTGTCGACGATGAGCCTGGGCGCAACCCAGGTGATCCTGCCCGGCTTCGACGCCGAAGACGTGCTGTCGGCAATCGCAGACTACAAGATCACCCACATGTACCTGCCGCCGACCGCGCTGTACCAGTTGCTCGCCTCGCCCGAGATCGGCAGCCACGATTACTCCAGCCTCAAGATCTTCATCCTGGTCGGTAGCCCGTGCAGCCCGGAAAAACTGCGCCAGGCGGTCGAGGTGTTCGGTCCGTGCATGTGCCAGTCCTATGGCCAGGTCGAATGCCCGATGATCGTCGCCTGGTTCCCGCCCGAGGACGTTGCGCGCTTCGCGAAGAGCGCGCCGGAAAAGCTGGCCAGTTGCGGCAAGGTCACCCGCTCGATCAGGGTCGCGCTGCTCGACGATGACGGCAATCAGGCGCCGCTCGGCGAAAGCGGAGAGATCTGCGTGCGCGGGGTGCTGGTTTCGCACTCCTACTTCGAAAAGCCGGAAGAAACCGCCGAAGTCCGCAAGTTCGGCTGGCACCACACTGGCGACGTCGGCAAGTTCGACAAGGACGGCTACCTCTATATCGTCGACCGCAAGAAGGACATGGTGGTGACCGGTGGCTTCAACGTCTTCACCACCGAAGTCGAAGCGACGATCACCGAACTTGCCGCTGTGCGCGAATGCTGCGTGTTCGGCGTGCCGCATGAAAAGTGGGGCGAGCAGGTCCACGCGGTGGTCGTGGCCGAGGGAATTTCCGACGCCGAAATCATCGCCTACACCAAGGAAAAGCTCGGCGGGGTGAAGGCGCCAAAAACAGTTGCATTTATAGACTCGATTCCGCGCACCGCAGCGGGCAAGATGGACAAGAAGGCTCTGCGCGCGCCCTACTGGGGCGGCTCGGACCGGATGGTGAACTGACCCGGCGCAAAGCCGGGCACTAAGAGAGGGACTGGAATGCGTTTGAAGATCCTGGCGCTTGCCGCTTTGCTGCCGCTGGCCGCATGCGGGCCAAAGGCGACTGCGCCGACCACCGAAGGCGTGACCGACGCGATGATCGCCCAGCCACCGGCGGGCGAATGGCTGACCTATGGCGGCGATCGCGGCGAGACGCGGTTCTCTCCGCTCAATCAGCTTACCGACAAGAACGTCGGCCAGCTTGGCCTGGCCTGGTTTTCGGACCTCGAAACCGCGCGCGGACAGGAAGCGACCCCGCTGATGCATGATGGGGTGCTTTACATCAGCACCGCCTGGTCGATGGTCAAGGCCTATGACGCCAAGACCGGTGCGCTCAAGTGGTCCTACGATCCCAAGGTCCCGCGCGATACGCTGGTCCGGGCCTGCTGCGACGCGGTCAACCGCGGCGTCGCGCTCTATGACAACAACGTCTATGTCGGCACGCTCGACGGGCGGCTGGTCGCGCTCGACCAGAAGACCGGCAAGGTGGTGTTCGAGAAGGTCGTGGTCCCCAACCAGAAGGACTATACCATCACCGGCGCGCCGCGGGTGGTGAAGGGCAAGGTCCTGATCGGGTCGGGCGGGTCCGAATACAAGGCGCGCGGCTATCTTGCCGCCTATGACTGGAAGACCGGCGACGAGGTCTGGAAGTTCCACACCGTCCCCGGCAATCCGGCCGACGGGTTCGAGAACAAGGCGATGGAAGACGCCGCCAAGACCTGGGCCGGCAAGTGGTGGGAACTGGGCGGTGGCGGCACCGTCTGGGATTCGATCACCTATGATCCCGAAACCAACCTGGTGATGTTCGGCACCGGCAATGCCGAGCCGTGGAACCCGGCCGCCGCCGGGCGCACCGGCGACAGCCTCTACACTTCGTCGATTGTTGCGGTGAACGCCGATACCGGCGAATATGTCTGGCACTTCCAGGAAACCCCGGAAGACCGCTGGGACTTTGACAGCAACGCCCAGATCACCGTCAGCGATATCGATGTGAACGGGCAGAAGCGCCACGTGGTGATGCACGCCCCGAAGAACGGGTTCTTCTATACGCTCGATGCCAAGACCGGGGAATTCCTCTCGGCCAAGCCGTTCACGCCGCAGACCTGGACCACCGGGGTCGACCCCAAGACCGGCAAGGCCCAGATCAATCCCGAGGCGCGCTACGAACAGACCGGCAAGCCGTTCCTGTCGGTCCCGGGTGCTGCCGGAGCCCACAGCTGGCAGCCGATGAGCTTCAGCACGGCGACCAAACTGATGTATATCCCGGCCAACCTCGCGGCGATGCCCTATGCGGCGGCCAAGGACTGGAAGCCGACCGATATCGGGTTCCAGACCGGAATGGACGGAGCCGCCGTGGCTACCCCGGCCGACAAGGCGGTGCGCGAAGGTGCCCGCGCTGCTACCACCGGGGCGCTGATCGCCTGGGATCCGGTCAAGCAGGCCGAAGCCTGGCGGGTGCCCTACGTCGGTCCGTGGAACGGCGGGATCCTCTCGACCTCGGGTAACCTGGTGTTCCAGGGCAATGCCGACGGGCTGTTTCAGGCCTTCACCGCCGACAAGGGCAGCAAGTTGTGGAGCTTTGACGCCCAGACCGGAGTGATCGCCGCGCCGATGACCTACATGATCGACGGCGAGCAGTACGTCGCAATCATGGTCGGCTGGGGCGGCGTCTGGGACGTCGCCACCGGGGTCGTCGCCAAGAAGAGCAAGGGCCACTATAACGTCAGCCGCCTGCTGGTGTTCAAGATCGGCGGCACCGCGAAGCTGCCCGCGCCCAAGGCGCTCAACCAGCTGCCGATCGATCCGCCGGCCTTTACCGGCAAGCCCGAACAAGTCGCGGCGGGTGCAAGCACCTATGCCCGCTACTGCGCGGTCTGCCATGGCGATGCCGTCCAGGGCGGAACGCTCAACCCCGACCTGCGCCGCTCGCAGTACATCAACGCCCCTGAAGGGATCCGTGCGGTGGTGATCGACGGGGTGCTGATGCAGGGCGAGCATCCCAAGGGGATGGTCTCGTTCAAGTCGGCGCTGAGCGAAGGCGATGTCGAGAACGTCCGCCAGTACATCATCAAGCGCGCGAACGAGGACAAGGTGATCGGGGAGTAAGGTTTCCCGCCATCTGGCTGGCAAACACAAAGGGCGCGGATTTCGGTCCGCGCCCTTTTCGTAAACAGTTCTAGCATCTCACGTGGACTCGTCATTGCGAGCGCAGCGAAGCAATCCAGAGCGGTTTATGCGACTCTGGATTGCTTCGCTGCGCTCGCAATGACGAAGTCTCATGTTCGGACCGGAGTCTTAAGGCGCGATCAGCACCTTGCACTGGTGGGTGCGATGCTTGAGCGCCTCGAACATCTCCGGGGTTTCGTCGAGGCCGATCGTACCGGTCACCAGCAGCCGCGGTTCGGCCGCGCCCGCGCCCAGCGCATCCAGCGCCTGCTCGTAGTCCTGCCGGGTGAAGAACGCGCTGGTCAGCAGCCGCACTTCCTTGGACAGCATCGCAAAGCTGTCGATCGTATCCGGCCGGGTGCACAGCCCCAGCAACAGGACCGTCCCGCGATTCCGCACCTGCTGCACCGCCTGCGCGATCAGGCCGGGCACCCCGACGCATTCGAACACGATATCGGGCTTTCTTCCGGCAAAGGCCCGGTCGCTGGCCCCGACCGGATCGGCGGCATCGGCAATGAACCCGTCCGCGCCCATTTCCAGCGCGCGGGTCCGCTGCCAATCGGCCAGGTCCTGCACGACCACGCGCTTGGCCCCCAGCCGCTTGGCCCAGAAGGCCACCGCCAGCCCGATCGGTCCCGCGCCGAGCACCAGCACCTTGTCGCCCGAGCGCAATCCGGATAGCCGGACTCCGTGCAGCGCGACGGCCAATGGCTCGATGATCGCCCCGTCGGCCAGGCTGGCGCTTCTGGGCAATTTGACGCACTGGTTGGGCCGGGTCAGGGCAAATTCGGCATAGCCGCCGCCCTGCAGTCCGAACTTGTCGCACCATTGCACCTCGCCCTTGCGGCAATGCTGGCATTTCCCGCAGCTCTTGAGCGGAATGACCGAAACGAGGTCGCCCGTGGCCAAGCCCTCGGTGCCTTTGCCCAGCGCTACCACTTCGCCGGCAAATTCGTGCCCGAAGACATCGCCCGGGGCAGCCCCGAAGGCCGGATCCTCAGCCATGTGCAGATCGCTGCCGCAGATCCCGCAGCGCGCGACCCTGACCACCACCTCGCCCTCGCCGGGGGTCGGATCGGGCAATTGCTCCAGCACCAGTTGCTGGCTGAGACCCGTAAAGCGGACTGCCTTCACTTGGGCGCGCCCAGCGCCACACCGCCGTCGATCAGCAGGGTCGATCCGGTCATGAAGCTGGAGGCATCGCTGGCGAGGTACAGCGCCAGCGGCTTCATCTGGTAGGTTTCGGCCATGCCGCCCAGCGGGATCGTCGCATCGAACGCGGCCTTCACCGCCGGGTCTTTCTTGGCCCAGCCATCGCCGATATTGGTGACGAACGGTCCCGGCGCGATCGCGTTGACCCGGATCCGGTAGCGGGCCAGCTCAAGCGCCAGCGCGCGGACCATGTGCAGCACCCCGGCCTTGGCCGGATGGTAGGGCATCGGCACGATCGGCTCGAGCATCATCCCGGCGTTGGAGGCGGTGGCAATGATCGAGCCGCGATTGCCGCCGGCCTTCATCACCCGCGCCGCGTTCCGCATGGTGTTGTAGGCCCCGGTCAGGTTGATCGCGATCGAGCGGTCCCACAGCGCCGGGTCATAGGTATCGACCTGGCCATCGGGCACCCGCGACCCGTCCGGCGCGACGAAGCCCGGCCCTTCGCCAAGGCCCGCATTGGCAAAGCAGATGTCGAGCCCGCCCCAGGCCGCGACATGGCCGTCGAACACCGCCGTGCACCCGGCCCGGTCGGTCACGTCAAGCAGCGCAGTGCGGACCTTGTAGCCCTCTCCTGCCAGCCGCGCCGCCTCGCGCTCCAGTCCGGCGGCGTCGATATCGGTCAGGGTAACACTGGCCCCCGCCTCGGCCATGGTCTCGGCATAGGCCAGACCGATGCCGGAGGCGGCACCTGTGACCAGCGCGGAACGCCCGGTAATGTCGAACTGGACCAGGGTCTTCATACCACCGGTTCCACCGGTGAACGGCTACCTGCGCTTTTGGCCAGCAGATCGGCCAGCGCCCCGCCACCCGGCGTCAGGCGCTCGCCGTTCGCTTCCCCGGCGATCAGCTTGGCCAGTCGCCTGCGGGCCCGTGCGCCGGAAACGTCTGCCGGGATCGCGACCGGAGACAGGTCCTGGACATGGCGGTCGCCAAGCGCCGCCTGCTGCGCCTCGATCATTGGCTTGTCCTGGATCGCGAAGGCATAGTCGATCGAGCCCTGCCAGAAGGCATCGACTTCGGGGTTGTCGATCCCGTGATTGCGCACAACGGTCCAGTAATAGAGCGTTCGCGTTGGCGAAACCGGGGTCAGATGGTGTCCGGTGAACACCCACAGCCCGTCTTCGCGCGGTTTGCCCACCGGAGTGATGCCGACATCGAGCAGCAGGTGCGCCGGGGCATCCCAGCGGAAGTAGAGCCAGTGGTCGATCCGGGTATCGAGCCCGAGGCCCATCTCCATTCCCATGATCCCGCCCCAGACGGGGGGCGGCAATCCATCGGGGCACCAGCGATTGGCCCAGACGGTCGAGCCTGATTCCTGTGTCTCGAGCTTGGAAACGGTGATCGCTTCGCTCGAGAGCGTGCCTTCATGAAGGAAATCGGCGTGAGTCAGGTCGAGCAGGTTGTCAGTGATCAGTTCGTAATTTGCCGCGACATCCATCATCCCGCGGATCGTGGTGAAGCCGGGCGCGGAATAGCAGGCGAAATCAGGCATCAGGGCTTCGTCAGCCGCGTCTTCGTCACCCATCCACACCCAGATCGCACCATGCCGTTCGACTACCGGATAATGCGCCACCTTCATCGCCGGGGAAATCACCCCGCCGCGATGCGGGTTGAGGACGCAGGCCCCGCTCTCTCCGAACACCATGCCGTGATAGCCGCACTGCACCGTATCACCGATCCGCTTGCCCATGTGCAGCGGGGCAAAGCGGTGTGGACACAGGTTGCCGATCGCCACCGGATCGCCGTTCTCCTTGCGGTAGAGCAGCACGGCTTGTTCGAGGATCGTGCGGTTGGTGAGCTCGTCGCCGAGCTCGTCCGACCAGCAGGCAACATACCAGGCGTTCTTGAGGTACATGACGATAAAGACTCCTCTTCCGATCCAACCCCGTCACCCTGAACCCGGATCAGGGCCCATCAAGCCTCAGGCGCAATGGCCCGGATGACAATCAAACCGCGCAGTCGGTTCACACGACGCGAACCTTGGACGGCTGGCGAAATGGGTCCTGAAACAAGTTCAGGATGACGGTGAAGATACGTGGGTGCGGTTCCGCTACAGGTACAGCTTCGGATTGATCGGGATGCCGTGTTCCTTGCAGTGGCTTTCGTAGTGTTCCATGAACCACCACACGTCAGCGGTCATGACGAACTCGGCGTTTTCGTCGTAGAATTCGATCGGCCCCTGCATCCAGCCGAACAGCTTCACGCCCTGCGGATGCTCGGTGACCAGCGTGTGGCTTTCACCCGGAACCTCCAGGATCAGCCCACCGGGTGAGGACACCCAGTCATACTCGAGATAGCGGACCGAGCCTTCGAGGCAGACCATCATGATCGTGCCGCGATGGAGGTGGGTGCCGATCGCGCCGGGCCCTTTGACCCACAGGATGTTCGAGAAGATTCCGGTGCGCACGTCGAACGCCAGGTGCTTGATCGCGGCATTGTCGCCGAACGGCACCCACGGGCTGTCATCGTCGCTCATCGCGTCGATGTAGCGGCCGCCGGGGCTGTACTTTTCAACCAGCGCGCGCTGCGCAAACGGCACGTTGACGATCTTGGCGAGGCTTGAAGGGGGTGCAGTCATGGTAGCCATGGTGGTTCTCCTTGGTTCAGGTGGCAGATTGAGCGGAGCGCCGCGCCAGCACGCGCGGAGCGGTTTCTTTCAGGAACAACGCGGTCAGGCCGCCGGCCACGGCAAGACCGACCATCATCCACAGTGGTGCCTGGCGGCCCAGCGCCTGCGACAATTGCCCGGCGATCGCGGGGCCGCCCGCGCCTCCGAGAATCTCGCATGAGCCCATGCACAGCCCGAACACGGTTGCGGCCTTGTCGGGCGAAACGCTTTCGGACGGGACCGTCGCCATGAACAGCGGGAACACCCCGTTGAGCGCCCAGCCGACGAAGAATATCCCCGCCAGCCCCCAGGCCGAGCCCTGATAAAACATCGCACCGAGCGGCAGGATCACTGCCACGAACGAACACAGGATCATCACCGGGCGGCGGCCCAGCATGTCGGACAGCCCGGCGATCACGAAGCTGCCGAGCGTCGCCGAAATCCCCAGGGTGCCCATCAGCCAGCTGGTTGTGGTCTGGTCGTATCCGCGGTTCTGGGTCAGGTACAGCGGCAGGAACGCCCAGCAAATCACCAGATAGGCGACCAGCACGATCCCCATCACCACGCAGACCCAGACATTGCGGATCTTCAGCACCTCAAGCACCGCCGCGAACCAGCCGGAGAGACTTCCGCTTGGTCCTTCGGCGCGCGGTGCGGGGGCCGGTTCGTCGAGCAGGAACCAGATCAACGCGGCGCTCAGCATCCCGGGAATCCCGGCGATGTAGAATGCCTTCTGCCAGCCGTAGTGACTGGCGAGCGCGACCAGCACCACCGGGGCGACGAACGAGCCGAAGAAGTTCGAACCGAAGTTCTGCGCGATGCCCTGGGCCAGCCCGCGCCATTTTGGTTCGACCTCGCTCGCCACCATTGCGTGGCTGATCGGCATGACCCCGCCCTCGGCGATCCCCATCAGGATCCGCGCGCCGATCAGCATCGCGAAACTGGCGGCGAGCCCGGTCAGGAACGAACAGACCGAAAAGGCCAGCGTTGCGATCACCAGCAGCAGCTTGCGGTTGCCGACCATGTCCGACAAGCGGCTGACCCCGAATGCCGCGAGCGCCCAGGTGAACGAGAATATCCCGGCCACCGCGCCGACCTGCCCGTCGCTCAGTTTGAGGTCGGGCTGGACGAACGGCATCAGGAAGTTGAGCGAATTGCGATCGAAAAACACGATCCCGAAGTTGAGGCTGAGCAGCCCGACCAGCAGGAACTGATAGCTGGTACTGCGCGCCTGGCCTGGTGGTGCGGCGATGCCGGCTGATGACTGCATGGTTCTCTCCCCGGTTGTGCTTGTTATCAGCTGAAAGGCCGGATCGGGTCTTTGCCGTCCCAACCCTGCGCCGCCCGCCAGAACGACGTGAAATGCGCATCCATCGCCGGGCTCACCGGCAGCAGTTCGATGCAGGCGGTGGCGGCCGCGTGGCCCTTTTCCAGATAGACCACGTCGCCCCCGGTCGGCACCGGTGAGCGAAAGCTCTCGCGCCAGCCCGCCGCCTCGTATTGCGCTTGGGCAACCGGAACATCCTGAACGGCAATGCCGTGATGGTGCAGGCCATAGCCGCGGGTCAGGATCGCTTCGCGGTAGATCGACGGTTCCCGGTCGAGCGGCTGGATCAGTTCGAACCAGGTCTGCCCCGAAAAGGCCATGCCGATCCGCACATCAGCCGTGCTGACCTGCCCGCGGTAGGTCTGGGCACCAGGCTGCAGAAAATGGTCGATGACGAAGAACGGACCCGCGCCAAGATCGCGCATGAAATGGTCCATCGAAGCATCAAGGTCTTCGACCACATAGGCGAACTGCGCCACCGTTCCCAGCGCCTGACCCCAGCCCAGCATGATGCCTCGGCTCCTCATCCCAAATTTTGTAAGTTATTACGCCTATTCTTGCCATGGTTTCGAAAGAGCGCAAGCACCTTTGTTGCAGCCCACCGCAGCTTGCGGCATGAGGGCGTCCAGGGGAGGCGCCGGCATGGTTGAAACGCGGGGTGTGAAGGGCAGTCGCACGATCGACTGGGACAGCCTGCCGCACGGCGGCGACCTGTTCGGCGAGATGCAACTGGCCCAGGCCAGCCAACCCGGAAGCAAACCGAAGGCCCCGCTGTTCCCAGGTCTGGCGCTGTGCGGAGTTGCGGCGGCGGCGGCGGCCTGGCTGTCGGAACATTATGGCTTCCCCATCATCCTGCTTGGTCTGCTGGTCGGGCTGGCGCTCAATTTTATCAGCCACGATCCGCGCAGCCATGCCGGGCTCGACTTTGCCGCGCGGACCTGCCTGCGCTGGGGCATCGTGGTGCTGGGGCTGCAGGTGACGCTTGCCCAGGTCGTGGCCCTCGGCCCCGCGCCCTTTGCCGCGCTGGGGGTGGTGATGGCGGTGACCATCGCCGCCGGCCTCGCCGGTGCGCGGCTGGCGGGACAATCGCGTTTCGCCGGGATCCTCGCGGGTGGAGCCACCGCGATCTGCGGCGCCAGTGCCGCGCTCGCGCTCTACGGCGTGATCGGCAAGAACCGGCTGAGCCAGGCACAGTTCGCGCTGACCCTGGTCGGGGTTTCGCTGGCCAGCGCCTTTGCGATGTCGGTCTATCCCGCGCTGGCCGGGGAACTGGGCCTGCACGATGGCCAGGCCGGGTTCCTGATCGGCGCTTCAATCCACGACGTCGCCCAGGCGATCGGCGGGGGCTATGCCTTTTCCGATGCGGCCGGCAGCTATGCGACGATCGTCAAGCTTTCGCGGGTGGCGCTGCTCGCCCCGCTGGTGGCCTTGACCAGTCTGGCGATCGGTCCTGCCGATGAGGGCGACGGCACCGGTTCGGTGTGGCGGCGGCTGGCGCTGCCGTGGTTCATCCTCGCCTTCCTCGCGGTCGTCGCAGTCAACAGCCTGGTCACGATTCCCCCAATGGTGGTGACCAACGGCCTGATCGCATCGAAGGCGCTGTTGCTGCTGGCGGTTACTGCCACAGCCATGCGCAGCCGGATGGACCTGCTGCTCGAAATGGGCTGGCGTGCGACGATCCCGGTCGCGACCGCCACCATCGCCAGCTTTACCTGCGCCCTGGGCTTCGCCGTCCTGCTGCTCTAGATTACGAAGTCCAGCACCACCGGCATAGCCCCGCGCCGCCGGTTGGCGACCATCGTCTGGTGCAGTTCGGAGACCTGCGCACTGCCGGTCCGCACAAACAGGAACGGCAGCAAGCCGTGAATCAGGCAGGCAATCCCACCCAGGATCATCCGCAGGCCAAAGCTGCCCGCCACCACCAGATGCTCACCATAGCTTTCGCCCACGCTGGCGGGGTGTTCGGTAAACAGCTTGACCGGATCCATCTGGAATACTCCCTCTGCTGCCGCAAGAATACCCCGACTGATGAGCAATAGCTTCACCTTTTATCTAGCAATATCGCATTTTGACGGTTAGATTGTCCCAATGAATGACAATTCAGCGCAATTGGATTCGATCGACTGGGCAATCCTCGCCGTGTTGCAGGCCGATGCGTCGCTGCCGGTGCATGAGGTTGGCGAGCGGGTCGGCTTGTCGAGCAATGCTTGCTGGCGGCGGATCAAGCGGCTCGAGGACAGCGGGATCATTGCCCGCCGGGTGGCGCTGCTCGATCCGGCCAAGCTGGGGCTGGCGACGACAGTGTTCGTCGCGATCCGCACCAATCGCCACGATCCGGCCTGGCTTGAACTGTTCAGCACCGGGGTCGCCGGGATCGCTGAGATCAGCGAGTGCCACCGCATGGCCGGCGACGTCGACTACCTGCTCAAGATCGTGGTCCGCGACATCGCTCATTATGACCGGATTTACCGCAAACTGATTGCAGCCGTGCCCGACATCGCCGATGTCAGCTCAAGCTTCTCGATGGAGCAGATGAAGGCCACCACCGCGCTGCCGCGGCCGGTCTAGAGCCGCGCCAGCAGCTCGTCGTGCGGCGCGAAATTGAGCGCGCAGCGGGCAATGAATTGATCGAGCTTGCCCAGATCGGCAATCGGCAAGCCGACCTCGGGCGGTTTGAGCCGCGCGTCCTCCGGAAACTGACCATAACCTGCCAGCAGGCAGTGCCATGATAGCGGGGTATAGTAGCGATCGATCCCCAGCCGCTCGACCTCCGCGTCGAGTTCGCCGCCGCGAAACCAGCTGGTCATCACCGCCTTGAGATTGTCGGAGAGGTGCTGGTTGGCGGCATTGGCGCGCCAGTATTCACCCCCGCCGCGCTGGTTCATCCGGTAATGGCAGACGATATAATCGCGGATCCCTTCGTAGCGCGCATGAATGCTGGCATTGAACGCCGGGGCATGGTCGCTGCCAAAACCAGCCTTGCCATAGGCTTCGATGAACCCAGCCAGCGTGGTGTGGACGATATGGAGCGCGGTCGCCTCGAGCGGTTCGATGAAGCCCTGGGCCAGCCCGATCGCCAGGCAGTTGTTCACCCAGCTGCGCCGGACCTGGCCGACCTTCATCTTCAGGTGGCGCGCCGGTACATCGGCATCGAGCAGACCCAGGTGCGCGCGCAGCTCGGTTTCCGCCGCATCGGCATCGATGAAGCCGGAGGCATAGACATAACCGTTGCCGGCGCGGTTGGTCAGCGGGATGCGCCAAGCCCAACCATTAGACAGGGCCGTCGCCCCGGTTTCGCACGAGGTGGCTCCGCTATCACTGGCGCTTGGCATCGCGACGGCGGCATCGTTGAACAGGTTGCCGGCAAAGGATTCGAACGGCTCGCCCAGCGCGTCCTGAATCAGCGCCGCGCGGAAGCCCGAAGCGTCGATGAAGAAATCGCCCGAGATTGCTTCGCCCTGATCATCAATCAGCGCTGAAATATCCCCGTTGTCGCCACGCTCCACCGACCGGACCCGGCGCGGCAAATGCACAACTCCCAGCTTGCTGGTGGCGTGCTCGCGCAGGAATTCGCCGACCAGGTGGGCATCGAAGTGATAGCCATAGGCCACTGTGAACGGAAAGCTTTCCGCCGGGATCGGACCCCTACGCTCGGCGGCGAGTCGCGCTGAAATGAAGAACCGGTCGGGATGCGCCCAGACATCGCGCCCGGTTCGCCGCGCGCGGGTGTTCAGGAAGAAAGAGGGGAGCGTGTGCAGGTCGAGCGCGGTCTCGAACGGGTGGAAATAGGCCTCAAAACCCGGCCGATCGGACCACCCGTGAAACCGGATTCCGGTCTTGTAGGTTGCGTTGCAGCGCGGCATCCATTCGGCCTCGGCAATCCCGAGCTGGTCGAAAAAATACTTGAGCTGCGGGGTTGAGCCTTCGCCCACCCCGATGATCCCGATTTCGGGCGATTCGACCAGCGTGACGCTCGCCTCGCCTGGCCCCCAGCGGTGCGCGATCATGCACGCCGCCATCCAGCCGGCGGTGCCCCCGCCGAGGATGACAAAGCGATGCGGGCGGGTGGTCACCGCCCGGCTTTGATCCGGATTGCAAACCCGCCGCCCGGCGCGATCCGCATGGTCAGCACGTCCGCACTGGTAACAGGGCGCTGTTCAATCACGATCGAATGGCGCTTGTCGGTGCGGTAGTCGGCATCGTCGCCGTCGCGGTAGATTTCCGCGACGTAGCGCTTGCCCGGGGTCAGGAACGCCATCGGCACGGTTACGGTCCGGGCCTGCTCGTCGCCAATCCCGCCGACGAACCAGTCTTCGCCGCCGCGCTGCTTGCGGGCGATGGTGACATAGTCTCCGACCTCGCCGTTCAGGACGCGGGTGTCTGACCAGTCGGTTGGCACGTCGCGGATGAATTTGAACGCCGCCATGTGCTGCGCATAGTTTTCGGGCGTATCGGCCGCCATCACCACCGGCGAATAGATCACCACATAGAGCGCCAACTGCTTGGCCTCGGTCGCGAGGATTGCGCTTCCGCCTTCGCCGGTCAGGCTGAGCACCCCGGGGGTGAAGTCCATCGGCCCTTCAAGCATCCGGGTGAAGACCAGGTTGGCCTCATGCTCGGGCGGGTTCTTGCCGGCCCAGGAATTGTATTCCATCCCGCGCGAGCCTTCGCGCGAAACCCAGTTGGGGTAGGTCCGCTGCAGCCCGGTGCCCTTGATCGGCTCGTGGCTGTCGAACGCCACCTTGTACTTGTTGGCGGCGAGCGCGACCCGGACGAAGTGGTTGCTCATCCACTGGCCTTCATGCCACTCGCGGTACTTCGATCCGTCGGCATCGACCCGCTCGATCTGCCCGGCATCGGTGACATAGCCGGTCTTGACCACCATTTCGCCGTGATCGGCGGCGAACTTGAAGGCCTTGTCGAACTGGCTTTCATAATGGCTGGCCGAACCACCGGTTTCGTGGTGGCCGATCAGCCGGACGCCCTTCTTCTTGGCATAGGCAGCGAGCATCGCGGCGTCGAAATCTGCGGTCGGCCCGGCAAAGTCCATGTCATTGCCGTTGCCGAACCAGTCGCCGTCCCAACCGACATTCCAGCCTTCCACCAGCACCTGCGGGATGCCCTGCGTGGCGGCGAAATCGATGTAGCGCTTGACGTTGGCGTTGGTCGCGCCGTGGCGGGGGCCGCGCGCCCAGGTCCACTCGCCCTTGATCATGTTCCACCACACGCCGACGAACTTGCCGGGCTTGAACCAGCTGACATCGCCCAGCTTGTTCGGCTCGTTGAGGTTGAGCATCAGGTGGCTCATATAGACGCCGCCGGCATCATCGGCGATGATCAGCGTGCGCCACGGAGTCTTCCAGGCCCCAGCCTTTTCGACCTTTGGCCCGCCCGCGCCGGGGGTCAGTTGGGCCCGCAGGATGGTTCCTTCGGTGCGGGCGACGGCCATCCCCGAATAATCGACCAGTGCGGCTTCGTGCAGCGCCACATGGGTCCCGTCGGCGAGTTTGATTGTCACCGGGGTGTCCGCGATCGACACCGAAGACAGCGGGGTCTTGTTGTAGAGATATTCCTCGCGGTTCCACAGGAAAGCCGGCTTCCACCAGGCGGTGCCGTCTTGGGCGAACGCGAATTCGGTCAGTTCTTCGGCGATGTTGGTCCGCGCCTTGCCGGGCTGGTCGGGGAATTCGTAGCGAAAGCCTACGCCGTCATCATAGATCCGGAAGGTGACGGTGAAGACCCGCGCCAGCGCAGTGGTCTCGCGCAGGTGGACCTTCAGTTCGCGATAATGGTTGCGGATGCTGGCCCACTCACCCCACGGCTGTTGCCAGGTCTGGTCGAAGTCGCTGGTTTCCTGGCCGGTGATTTCGAGTCGCCGGTCGATCTTGGGCGCGTCGGTGAACAGGAAGCCAAGCCGCGATTGGGCCAGCACCGGCTTGCCCTTGCGGCTGACCGAATATACCGGGCGGCCTTCGCCTTCGAAGCCGACCGTCACGCTGACGGTGCCATCTGGCGAACTGGCGGTGACCGGTCCCTTGACCTGCGCGGCGGCAGGAACGGCGACGGCCAGCGCGAGCAGCGCAGCAAACCAGCGGGACATGCGCATCAGGCCTTCTCCTCGATCAGCAGGGCACCATAGGGGGGCAGGTTTCCGATTTCCGCCGCGTTGACTGCGGCCAGAACCGAGCCGGCTCCGCCCGGCCACGCGACCGGCGCGGGGGTAAAGTTGAACAGGCCCAGCACCGACTGGCCGGCGGCGCGGCGGCGCACGACCAGGCAGGCCTTGTCGGCCCGCAGCACCTCGAACGAACCGGTCCGCAGCGCCGGATTGGCCCGGCGCAATTGCAGCAGGTGGGTGGTGAGATTGAGCAAGGAATCCGGATCGGTGCGTTGCCGATCGGCGGCCTGAGTGAGGTTATCATCACCCAGCGGCAACCACGGCGCGGCGCTGCTGAACCCGCCGTGTTCGTCCTGCGCGGCCCATGGCATCGGGGTGCGGGCCCCGTCGCGCGACTGGGTCAGCGGCCAGTTGGCGATCGCTTCGGGATCGCGCAACGCCTCGAACGGGATCTCGACCTGATCGAGCCCGAGCTCCTCGCCCTGATAGATGATGATGTTGCCGCGCAGCGCGGTCAGCAGCAGCATCTTGAAGCGGGCAAAGGCTGCCCGGTCTTGCGGGGCGCACCAGCGCGACAGCGCACGCGGGGCGTCGTGGTTCTCAAACCCCCAGCTCGGCCAGCCGGTAACATCGTCCCCGGTCCAGCGGGCCTGGGTATCGCGCACCAGGGCCGGGGTGAGTTCCTCAGCGTGAAGAAAGTCGAACGAATAGGCGCTGTTGAGCAGGCCGGGGCCCTGGGTATAGCGCTTCATCTCGGCGTCCATGTCGAGCCCACCGACTTCGGCGAGCGAGAACACGGCGGCGTATTGATCGCACAACGCCCGGATCCGGCGGGCGAATTCGACGCTTTCAGGCTGCGACTGGTTGTAGACCTGCAGCTGGAAATCGAACGACCGGGTCCGCTTGCCGCCGTCGGCCGGACGCGGCGGATTGTCGGTTAGCGCGGCGTTGTGGACGGCGAAGCTGAAGGCATCGATCCGGAACCCATCGACCCCGCGCTCGAGCCAGAACTTCGCGACGCCAAGCAAAGCATCCTGCACCGCCGGATTGGCACAGTTAAGCTGCGGCTGCTCCTTCAGGAAGTTGTGCATGTAATACTGGCCGCGCCGCGCGTCCCAGGTCCACGAGGGACCACCGAACACCGATTGCCAGTTGTTGGGCGGCGAGCCATCGGGCCGGGGATCGGCCCAGACGTACCAGTCGGCCTTGGGATTGGTCCGATCCGCGCGGCTTTCCGTGAACCAGGGATGCTGATCGGAGGTATGCGAATAAACCTGGTCGACGATCACCTTGAGGCCCAGCTCGTGCGCCCGCACCACCAAGGCGTCGAAATCGGCCAGCGTTCCGAAGATCGGATCGACATCGCAGTAATCGGCCACATCATAGCCGAAATCGGCCATCGGCGAGGTGTAGAACGGCGAAATCCAGATCGCATCGACCCCAAGCGCGGCGACGTGATCGAGCCGCTGGGTGATCCCCGGCAGGTCGCCGACCCCGTCACCATTGGAATCGAGGAAGCTGCGCGGATAGATCTGGTAGATCGCAGCACCGCGCCACCATTCGCTGGAAGCCGCATCGGGCGCGGCAGAAATTTCGGCCATGGTGTTCATCTCTGGGGAGGACTCTTCATCGTTTGGCGGCGCAGACGGCAAAGCCGAAGGCGGGGAGGGTTATGGTCAGGCTGCCGGGTGCATCGGCCTTGAGCGCGCACTGACCGGCGAGCGGGGCAAAGGCAAGACTGGCGGGATCGACCGCAATCCTATTCGTGATTGGCTGGCCCGAGGTGTTGAATGCCAGCACCACTTCGCGCCCAGTCTTGGGATCGAACCGCGACACCGCGAGCAGGCCGGGCTTGTCGGAGAAGGCGCGGACCGTTTGCAGCCCGCCGGTCAGCGCCGGGGTCGCGCGGCGTACCGCAGAAAGCTCCGCGATCAGGCGATACAGCGGGTGGCGGGTATCGAAGTTGGCCTGGGCGGTGGTGGCGTCGGTGCCGATCAGGTCGTTGTCGTTGTAAACCGCGACCTTCGACGGAAACATGTCCTCACGCGCCAGCTGGTCGTTGCCATCCGATACGAAGCCCTGCTCGTCCCCCGAATAGATCGTCGGCACCCCACGCAGGGTCAGCATCATCGCGTGGCCCAGCATCACCCTGGCCAGCAGTTCGTCCTGCGAAATTCCGGGGTTGAGCTGCTTCACGAACATCGCGTTGCGCCCGAAATCGTGATTGCCGAGGAAGGTCGGCAACTGCAGCGCGGCTTTCGCTCCGCCGCGATAGAGCACGTCATCCTCGAACAGCCGCGCCAGCACGTCGGTCCCGACCTTGCCCGAAGTCGCCTGGACCACCGCCGAGGCAAAGGCCATGTCGAGCACCGCCGGGAGCTGCGCAGTATGCGTCCACTGCGCAAGCAGCGCCGGGTCGATATCCTGGGTCGCGACCTCGCCGAAAATGTGGAAGTTGGGTACGCCCCGAGCCTTGGCGCGGGCCAGCATCGCGGGCACGAAGGCCCGCCAGAACGCGGGATTGACGTGCTTGGCGGTGTCGATCCGGTAACCGTCGATCCCGAAGCGGTCGATCCAGCTGCCGTAGATTTCGATCATCCCGGAGACCACCCGCGGATGCTCGGTCGCGAGATCGTCGAGCCCGGAGAAATCGCCGTAAAGCGCGCTTTCGCCGGTCCAGGCCGAATTGCCGCGGTTGTGATAATAGAGCGGATTGTTGAGCCAGGCCGGTTTCTTGGCGTTCTCTTCGCCCCTGGGCACATAGGGCGTGTAGGCGAACGACGGATCGGTCAGCCTGGCCCAGTTGGCCGCGCCCGGCACGTGATCCCCGGCGAACCCCGGATTGATCGGCGCGCCACCGATCCCGCCCCGGCGCGAGAACGGATAGTCGGCCTTGCTGCGATAGTCATAATTCCCGCCTTCGCGGTACTGGATCACATCGGCGGTGTGGTTGGCGATGATGTCCATATAGACCTTGATCCCGCGCGCGTGAGCGGCATCGACGAAGGTCCTGAATTCCGCCTCGGTCCCGAAATGCGGATCGATCGTGGTGAAGTCGGTCACCCAATAGCCGTGATAGCCGGCGCTTTCATCGCCCTTGGGCCCCTGGACCGGCTTGTTCTTGAACACCGGCGCGAACCAGATCGCGGTGATCCCCAGGCCCTGGATGTAGTCGAGCTTGCCGGTCAGCCCTTTGAGGTCGCCGCCGTGGTAAAACCCCTTGGCCGTGGGGTCATAACCGGTAACCAGGCGGTCGCCCGACAAGCCGCCGCGATCATTTGACGGATCGCCGTTGTCGAACCGGTCGGGCAGTACGAAGTAGATCACTTCCTGCTCGGGCGTGCGGGCGCGGAAATCGGGCTTGCGCGTTGTGGCTCCGTGGGCCGCGAGCGGCAGGGCCAGGGCGGCCGCCAGTATCAGACCCAATGCGCGCTTCATGCTGCCTTGTCCTTGTTTGCGGTGGCGCAGAACGCCGTCAGGCAATCGATGTGCAGTGGCATCGGCCGGACAGTCTCGACGCAGGCCTTTTCAACCGCGCCGAGGAACCCGGCGAGTTCCTCGGGCGAGACGCGATCGGCGATCGGGTTCCAGCCGCGCGGGACCAGCCCCTGCCCGACCAGCACCTGGAACCAGGCGACCTCGGTGAACAGTTCTTCGTGCTCGCGGTGGATATAGGCGGTGGCGCGAAACTGTTCGATCTTGGCGGTCAGGCTCTCGGGCAGCGCCATATCGCGGCAGCGATCCCACAACGGCTCGCCGATCCGCTGGTTGGCGGCATAATGCAGGATCAGGAAATCGCGGATCCGTTCGAATTCGAAATCGGCCTGGCGGTTGAACTCGGCGACGATCGCCGGATCGGCCGGACCGCGCGGCAGCACCGCCAGAAATCGCGATATAGCCGATTGGATCAGGTGGATACTGGTCGATTCGAGCGGTTCCATGAACCCCGACGACAGCCCGACCGCGAGGCAGTTGCGGTTCCACAGCTGGCGGCGTTTGCCGGTGACGAAACGCAGCGGACGCGGATCGCCCAGCGCCTCGCCATCGAGGTTGGCGAGCAAGGTCGCCGCTGCCTCATCGTCGGAGATGTAATCGCTGCAATAGACGTAGCCATTGCCAATCCGGTGCTGGAGCGGGATCCGCCACTGCCAGCCGGCTTCGCGGGCGGTCGACCGGGTATTGGGCGTGAAATCCCCCGCTGCGGCGCAGGGCACCGCCATCGCCCGGTCGCACGGCAGCCAGTGCGACCAGTCGTCGTAACCGGTTTCCAGTTCCTGCTCGATCAGCAGACCCCGAAAGCCGGAGCAATCGATGAAAAAGTCTCCCGCAACCTGGCGATCACCATCCAGCGTGACCGCCGCGATGTCCCCATTGTCCGCGCGCCGGACGGCCCCGACCTTGCCTTCATGCCGCACCACCCCGCGCCCCTCGGCGTAACGCCGCAGGTAGGCAGCATAGAGCCCGGCGTCGAAGTGGTAGGCATAGGGCATTTCGGGCGCTTGCGGCGTGCTCCGCCCACGCTGCATCCGCATGGTTCGCGCGGCCAGTTCGTTGAGCGAATAGTGCATCAACGGCTTGCTCAGCCCCAGGCTCTGCCCGCGTGCCCAGTAATGCTGGAAGGGCAGCAAGCCTTGCGGGCGGCCGACGTTGCCGAACGCGTGCATGTAGCTCTGCCCCGGTCGCAGCCAGCCGTCGAACTCGATCCCGAGCTTGAACGAGCCCTTGGTCTCGCGGAGGAATTCCGCCTCGTCGAGGTCGAGCGCGGCGTTGAACAGATGGATCTGCGGGATCGTCGCCTCGCCGACGCCGACCGTTCCGATCTCGGCCGACTCGACCAGGGCAATCGATACACCCGAGTCGCCGAGGACCGCCGCCAGACCCGCAGCCGTCATCCAGCCGGCGGTGCCCCCGCCGACGATGACGATCTTTCCGATCCGGGCTTTTCCGTCGTCGTCCCTGGCCACGTTTCCCACTCTCCCCCGTTCGTTCCCGGCTGTCTCTACACGGACAGGCTTTTCGGGTGAAATTGCGCAATGTCAGCGTTGTCATCTGTCCAAATCGTCAGACCACAATGCGGATTCCGAAGATCATTGTCAGACCAATGTGAACGCTCCTACGCTCCAATTGTACGATTTATGAACGTTTTTTGGTCTTTTTTATCCGATAATTCGCCCAAACCACCATCCGTCGCTCCATCGCTACGTGACCGCCGTCGTGAAGGCAACGCTTGACGCGGGATCGATCCTCCATATGATCTGACCAATAATGGTCACGGTAACATGGCCAATGGTAGCGCTACCTACGCTGCTAAACTAGGGGAGGTGAATTCTATGGACTCAGTTCGTGGCCTGCGCGTCGAGCGCGGAAATACCACGATCCTCCGCGGCCTCGATTGGCGCATCGCCCCCGGCGAGCACTGGGTGATTCTCGGAGCCAACGGTTGCGGCAAGACGACCCTGCTCAAGGCGCTG
>CALCQB010000285.1 GCA_937897535.1 uncultured Novosphingobium sp.
GCACGCTGTCCCAGTCGTTGGCAAAGTTGCGCGCCGGGTCGCTGGGCACGTAATAGGGCTCGGCGCCCGACAGCAAGGCCGCGCCTTCGTAGATTTGATAGAAGGGGTTGGGGCTGACCACCGTCGCACCGGGGCGGGTCGGGTCGATCACGGTTTGCGTCAGGGCAAACAAAGCTTCACGCGAGCCGTTGACCGGCAGCACCTGGCTGGCCGGGTCCAGCGCCACGCCATAGCGCCGCTGAAGCCGGCCAAGTACCACCGCGAGGTGGTCGTCGTTGATCCCGCGCAGCACCGTTTCGTGGCTGGCATCGTCCTGATGCCATTCGAGCGCCGGGTCTTCCTCGCACAACCGGTGCAGCGCGGTGGAGAGCTTGACGTCATCCTTGCGGTCGCGGGTGGTGATCGCGATCGCGGCGTTGCGCGGCGGATAGGCGATCAGCCCGGTTTCCCCCAGCGCTGCACCCCTGCGGCCCAGCAGCATCCCACTGCGTGCGCCGTCGATCTTGGCCACCGCAACCACATCGCCTTCGCTGGCGCTGCCCTGCTTGGCGGTCTTGTCGCCCTGAACGAAGAACAATGATCCAGTCCGTTCGGCCGCGCTGCCGACCACCAGTTCGTCACCTTCACCCAGACCGCTGCCGAGTACCCGCCCGAGCGCGAGCCGCCCCATCGCCCCGCCGTTGGCTATCTTGAACACATGCAGCGCCGCCCCGCCGTTAACCCCGATCCGGCTCGCGGCGGCTGCGGGGAGCGGGGCCTCATGCCGCAGCAGCTTGAGCAGGCGGTGCACCCCACCGTCGTTTAGCGCAGAGCCGAGCAGCACCGGCACCACCTTGTTTCCGGCGGTATCGGCGGCGAGATCGGCCATGACCAGCGACTGGTCCGGTTGCTCGTCCATCAGCAGCGCTTCGAGCAGGTTGTCATCGAAATCGGCGAGCGTTTCGAGCAGATGGGTCCGCTCTTCCTGCTCGCGTTCGAGCAGCTCGCCCGGGATATCGACCCGCTCGCTCGCCTTGCCGGGGCGATAGCGGTAGGCCCGCTCGAGCGCGAGATCGACATAGCCGGTGACCTGTTCACCGCCCTTGTCGTCGCGCATCCGCATCGGGATCTGCCGCAGCGCCAGCGGCTCGCGGCTCATCGGTTGCAGCTGCGCGATCAGATCGCGGACCGCGCCGCCAGCATCGTGGTGGCGGATCGCGGGCCGGGAGTGCCGGAAGCCGACTTGCCGCGCATCTTCGATCCCTATTTCTCGACCCACGCGGGTG
>CALCQB010000286.1 GCA_937897535.1 uncultured Novosphingobium sp.
AGCTGTTCCCCGGCCGCTATCATGTGCTGGGCGGCAAGCTGTCGGCACTGGACGGCGTGCGCCCGGAAGACCTGACGATCGACAAGCTGATCGACCGGGTGGCGGCGGGCGGCATCGACGAAGTGGTGCTGGCGATGAACGCCACGCTCGAAGGCCAGACCACCGCGCATTACATCGCCGAACGGCTCGAAGGCTATCCGATCCGGATCACCCAGCTGGCCCACGGCCTGCCGGTTGGCGGCGAACTTGATTACCTTGATGAGGGCACTCTGGCCCAGGCGTTGCGGGCGCGGCGACCGGTGGGTTGAGAATCGCGCGCAAGCACACTATCTGACCCCGCATGGCTATCCGCGAAATCCTCGAAGTCCCCGATCCGCGTCTCAAGCAGATCTCCGCCCCCGTCACCAAGTTCGATGACGAACTGCGCACGCTTGTCGCCGACATGTTCGAGACGATGTACGACGCCCCCGGGATCGGCCTTGCCGCGGTTCAGGTCGGGGTGCCGCTCAGGGTGCTGGTGATCGATCTCCAGCCCGACGATCCCGATGCCGAGCCGGTCGCGTGCAACCACGACGGCCACCACCACCATCACCAGCCGACGCTGAAGCAGCCGCAGGTGTTCATCAATCCGGAAATCCTCGATCCCTCGGACGACCACGCGGTCTATTCCGAAGGCTGCCTGTCGGTCCCGGAGATCTATGCCGAAGTCGAACGCCCAGCCCGGATCCGGGCCCGCTGGCAGGACCTCGACGGCAATGTTCACGAGGAAGAGCTGGACGGGCTGATGGCGACCTGCCTGCAGCACGAGATGGATCACCTCGAAGGGATCCTGTTCATCGACCACCTCAGCCGCCTCAAGCGGCAGATGGTGCTGAAGAAGCTGGAAAAGCTGCGTAAGGCGGCTTGAACTGCACGTCCCCAAATTCTCGTAGCCCGTCACCCTGAACTCGTTTCAGGGTGACGGAGTGTGGATTGTGCCATGGGGGGACTGGCGTTCTTGCTCCGTTCCGGCTAGCGTGGCCGGATGGACTCAACCGTAACCGTGATCGTCATTCTGTTGCTCGGCCTTGCCTTTGGCGGGGCGGTGGGCTGGGTGCTGGCTTCGCGCCCGCTCGCGGACCTGCGCAGCCGCCTGGCGGAGAGCGAAAGCGCCGCCAAGGAACTCGACACCCGCTTCAAGCAGGCCATCACCGAACTGGGCGAGGCGCGGATCGAGGTTGCGACCTTGCGCGCCAACGCCGCCAATTTCGATGAGCAGAAGGCCGGGCTGATGCAGGCCCAGGCCAGCCTCAAGGCCGAATTCGAAGCGGCCGGGGCGAAGATTCTGGGGCAGGCGCAGGAAGTGCTGCTCGAACGCGCCCAGCAGCGGTTTACCCAGTCCGAAGAAAAGAACGAAGCGCGGATCAAGGCGCTGCTCGAGCCGGTCGGGCAACGACTGGCGAGTTACGAGGCGCAGGTCGGCAAATTGGAGAAAGAGCGGGTCGACGCCTTCGGCCAGCTTGGCGGGCTGATCCAGTCGCTGCGAGAGGGGCAGGAGCAGGTCCGGGCCGAAGCCGCGCGGCTCGGCAATTCGCTGACCAACGCCCCCAAGGCGCGCGGCCGCTGGGGCGAGCGCGCGCTGCAGAACGTGCTGGAGCAGTGCGGGCTGTCCGAACACACCGATTTCAGCCTCGAACATTCTCTGGATACCGATGAGGGCCGGCTGCGGCCCGATGCGATCGTCCACGTGCCGGGCCAGAAGAAGCTGGTGATCGACGCCAAGGTTTCGCTCAACGCCTATCAGGCGGCGTTCGAGTCGAGCGACGATGCCGAACGCAAACGCCACCTCGATCTCCACGCCAAATCGATGCGCGGGCACATCCAGACACTCAGCGCGAAGAGCTACCAAAGCCAGTTTGAGGAAGCTCCTGACTATGTGGTGATGTTCGTGCCGGGCGAGCATTTCGTCGCCGCCGCGCTTGAGCACGATCCGGAACTGTGGGATTTCGCGTTTCACAACAAGGTATTGCTGGCTACACCAACCAATCTGGTGGCGATTGCCCGGACTGTGGCGATGGTCTGGAAGCAGGATCAGCTGGCGCGCGAAGCGGTCGAGATCGGGCGGGCCGGGGCCGAGCTTTACGACCGGCTGGCAGTCGCCGCCGATCACCTCAAGGGGATGGGCGCCGGGCTCGATCGGGCGGTCCGCAAATACAACGATTTCGTCGGCAGCTTTGAGCGCAATGTACTCAGTTCAGGGAAGCGCCTGCGCGACAAAGGCATCGAGATTGGCAAGCGCGAGATCGAGGATGTCCCGCTGGTCGAAGCGCTGCCGCGCCATGCTTTGGACGAAGGCGGCCCGGCGCAGCTGGCGCACGAGGGCGGGTCGCTGGAGCAAGCGGCCGAGTAGGGCGAGCTAGTCCGCTAGACGCCCGCCTACTCCAATCCCGACTGTCCTGAGCTTGTCGAAGGGCCGTTCTTCGCTTCGGGCCACGGCGCGCTGGCGCACGAAGGACAGTCCTTCGACAAGCTCAGGATAGACGGATCTGGGAGTAGTTTAGATATTTCGGCGCTAGCCCAGCGCGGCCAGCGCCTCGTAGGCCAGAACGGCCCCGGCCACCGCCGCGTTGAGGCTGTCGGCGCGGCCCTTCATCGGCATGGTGACGCGCAGATCGCAGGCCAGTTCATAGTCTTCGGGCAGACCGCGGCTTTCATTGCCGACCAGCAGGAAGCACGGGGCCGCATAGGGCGCGGTCCGGTAATCGACCGCGTCGCGCAGGCTCGCCGCTACCAGCTGGCCGGGGCCGGAACGCAGCCATGGCAGGAATTCATCCCACCGCGCCTGGGCAATCCTTTGGGTGAACACCGCGCCCATGCTCGCGCGAACCGCTTCGACGCTGAACGGATCGGCGCAGTCGTCGAGCAGGATCAGCCCGCCAGCGCCGACCGCATCGCCGGTCCGCAGCATCGTGCCAAGATTGCCCGGATCGCGCAGCGCCTGCGCGACCAGCCAGATCTTCGCCGCCGAACGTTCGATCGCGGCAAGGCTGGTGTCGAACTCGGCGAAAACCCCGGCCACGGCCTGGGGATTGTCCTTGCCGGTGATCTTGCTGAGGATATCGGCGCTGGTTTCGATCACCTCGCCCCCGGCGCGCAGCACATCGGCTTCGAGCGCGTTCAGCAACGGATGGGCGTCGCGGCCTTCGGCCATCACCAGCACTTCGGGCAGATGTCCGGATTCGCGCGCATCGGTCAGCAGCCGCAAACCTTCGGCGAGAAATTTGCCCGCAGCCTTGCGGTGCTTTTTCTCGCGCAGGCTGCGCAGGAACTTGACCGTAGGGTTGGAAAATCCGGTTATCTGGCGGCGTTCAGCCACGCATCAATCCTCGCCGAACCCGTCCTTGACCAGGCCGACCAGCTTGAGCAGCGCGGCATCGGCGCCGTCGCCCGAGCAGATGATATCGACCGAATCGCCCTTGGCGGCGCCCAGCATCATCAGCCCCAGGATCGAACCGCCGGCGGCTTCGTTGCCGTCCTTTTCGACCCGGACCTGGACCACCTCGCCCAGCTTGGTCACGGCGTTGACGAACTTGGCGCTGGCGCGGGCGTGCAGGCCCCGGTTGTTGACGATCTCGACGCTTTCGCGAACCTCGCTCATGCTTCCCCACCCCTGAAAGTTTATGCGTCCTGGCCGAGGAACTCCGACGCGATCGTGATGTAATTGCGCCCGGCATCGCGCGCGGCGACCACCGCCTTGTCGAGGCTCATGCAGCCGCGCGCCTTGGCCAGGCGGATCAGCATCGGCAGATTGATGCCGGCGATCACCTCGACCTTGCCCTTCTGCATCAGCGAGATCGCGAGGTTCGACGGGGTTCCGCCGAACAGGTCGGTCAGGATGATCACGCCGGCCCCGGCGTCGACCTGCCTGACTGCGGCAGAAATCTCGGCGCGGCGCGCCTCCATGTCGTCATTGGGGCCGATGCAGACCGTGCGGACCGCTTCCTGACGGCCGACGACGTGCTGCATCGCCGCGACGAATTCCTCCGCGAGCTTGCCGTGTGTGACCAGGATCAGGCCGATCATGCTGGGACTCTACTCCTCACTGGGCACCGGATCGGGGCCCCGGCGATTCTCACCGCAAAGTGGCGCCGGGCCATGGCGTGGTAAGCGCGCATGGTCAATGCTTTCCTTCGACCCCGTCGGCAGCGCGCGCGGTCAGGTTGCGGTGGACCAGGCCGGGGGCATAGCCCGCCGCAGCCAGCGCCCGGGCCATTTCTTCAGCGGTAAAGACCGAGCGGTGCCGCCCGCCGGTGCAGCCGAAGGCAATGTTGACGTAGGGTTTGCCCTGGGCCTGATAGCGCGGCAGCAATAACAGGATCAGGTCGCGGATCCGGTCGAATGCCTCGGCAAAGGCCGGGTCCTTGCGGATGTGCGCGGCGACCGCCGCGTCCTGCCCGGTCTGCGGGCGCAGCACCTCGTCCCAATGCGGATTGTCAAGAAACCGCATGTCGAACACCAGATCGGCCAGTGGCGGGGTGCCGCGCGAAAAGCCGAAGCTGGTCAGGCTGACGGTCAGCCCGCTCGAATGCTCGCCAGCAAAGCGTTCGCGCACCGCCTGCTGCAGATCGTTGCTGGTATAGCCCGAAGTCGAGATCACCATATCGGCCCAGCGCCGCAGCGGCTCCATCAGCTCGCGCTCGGCCGCGATCCCGCTGGCGGCCGGCAGATCCTGCGCCAGCGGATGCCGCCGCCGGGTCTCGTTGTAGCGCCGCTCCAGTTCCTGCCCGGCGCAATCGAGGAAAAGCGTGGTCAATTCCAGATCGGGGCGTTCGGCCAGTTTCTTGACCCGGTCGATCACCTTGCCCGGATCGAAGCCGCGGGTGCGCGAATCGAACCCGATCGCCAGCGGCGCGCGCAAGTCTCCGGCCGCGCCATCGGGACTGTCGATCAGCCGCCCGAGCAGCCGGATCGGGAAATTGTCGATCGTTTCCCAGCCGAGATCCTCAAGCACCCGCAGCACCGTGGTCTTGCCCGCACCGAGCAGCCCGGTGACCAGCAGCACGCGGTGCCGCGAAGGGGTTGGGATAAGAGGAGCGGACTCGGCCATTGGTGCCCGCTCTAGATGGTCCTTGCTGCACCGAATGTGAAGGCCGCCGCAGGCGCTGTCCCCAAGGGGCACACCTGCGGCGGCCGGTTTTGGCTGGAAAGGTGGAACCAGACCTAGAACCTGATCTTGAGCGTGCCGCCCCAGGTGCGCTGGTCACCGGGGGTGCCCACGATCAGGCCGGTGCTCCCCGGGGCAATCTGGAGCAGCTCGAAGTACTTCACGTCGAAGGCGTTGCGGACCCAGACGAACAGGTCCAGCCCCTGTTCGGTCCGGAAGCCGAGGCGGAAGTTCGACAGGGCATAGCCGTCGATGTCGGTTGCCGGCGAAGGCGAAGGATTGGACGAGAACTTCGTCCGCGCGTTGCCGTCGAAGCCGAGGTAGAGCTCGCCTTCCTGGGCCAGCAGCGTCGAGGGCACATTGGCTTCAGCGCCAAACGAGGCGTTCCACTTCGACACCCCGGCCAGCGGCGAGCCCGACAGGTCGCAGCTCGCGGGACTGTTGCCGCCGACCGTGCCGGCGGGCGAGGCCGGCGTGCCGGTGCCGCCGCCCGACAGTCCCGGCGGGCATGGCGCACCCTGGAAGGTCACATATTTGGCATCGGTATAGGCCCCGTTGGCATAGACCCGGAAGCGCTCGCTCGGGCGGTAGGAGAAATCGGCCTCGATCCCCTGGGTCCGGACCTTGACGGCATTGGCCAGGTAGCCGCGGGTGGTGCTGACCGCGCCTGAGTTTACCAGGACCTGGAAGTCCTTGATGTCGGTCCGGAACGCGGCGAGGTTGAGGACCACCTTGCCGTCCAGCAGGGTCGACTTGATCCCGGCCTCGTAGTGGTTGACCGCCTCCGGCTTGATCCCGGCTACGTCGAGCCGGGGCAGGCCGTCACTGCCGTTGGGCACCCCGTTCAGGTTGATCCCGAACGATTTGAAGGTCTTGGCATAGGTAGCATAGACAAGGATGTCGTCGGTCGGCTTGTAACTGACGTTGAGGTCGTAGGAGAAGTTCCAGTCATCGTTCTTGACCGTGAAGGCCTGCGGGGTGAGCTGGTCGATCTGGGCGAAGACCCGCGGGTTGCTGGCTGCGGTGATCACGTTGCCGGCCGAGTCGCGGGTGAACAACTCGGTCCCGGCGCCATTGAACACCCGCCGTGAATAGCCGCCGTCCTTCTTGTCATAGTTGAGCCGTACGCCCGGCTGGATCGTCAGCCGGTCGGTCGCCTTCCAGCTGAACTGCCCAAACAGCGCCGCACTGGTGTTGTTGAGGAAGATCGTGTTGAAGGCGGTCAGCCCGTTGAGCACGGTCGGATCGCAAGCGAGCTGGTTGGCTGCCGTCGGGCCGCAGTTCGGCGAGCCGGGAGGCGCGGCCGCCACGCTACCCGGATTGAGCAGCCAGCGGCTCGCCGCCGAACCGAGCTGTTCGGTCCCCTGGGTCCGCACCGTCTGGTAATAGCCGAAGGCACCCAGCACGAAATCGAACTGCGGGCCGGAATAGTTGTAGCGGAATTCCTGCGTGTACTGGTTCTGCTGCGATGGATTCTGCGACTTGACGGTGATCGGCAGGCCGGTGAAATCGCGGTCGTTGGCAGGCTTCCAGTCCCAGAAGCGCCAGGCGGTGACCGAGCTCAAGGTGCCGGGGCCGGTGTCCCACTTTACCCGCAGCGCCGCCCCGCCAATCTTGTTGCCGGCGTTGAGATCGGCATCGACGTCGGTCAGCCGGGCAAACGGATCGCGGCTGGCGACGGTATATCCCAGCGCCTGGGACAGCGCATCGTACTGGCGGTTGGCGGCGCGCTGGGTGGTGGTCACGCGGGCGAAGACGGTGCCGCAGCATTCAGGATCCTGGATCGAATAGTCCCCCGACAACGTCACGTCGACCGAACTGCTCGGCCGCCACAGCAGCTGCCCGCGCAGGCCGAGGTTGTCCTGCTCGTTGATCCAGTTGCCGCTCTTGACGTTGTAGATCGTGCCGCGACGGCTGGTCGAGGATACTGCGAGGCGCGCCGCCAGCGTTTCGGACAGCGGGCCCGAAACAGCAGCCTTGGCCTGTTTGAACTGGAGGTTGCCCACGGTCACTTCGGCGCGGCCCTCGAAATCGAAGGTCGGCTGGCGACTGGTGATGTTGATCGCGCCGGCCGTGGTATTCTTGCCGTAAAGCGTACCCTGCGGCCCGCGCAGCACTTCGATCTGGGCGACATCGAGAAAGTCGAAGGTCGAACTGGCGGCGCGCGAATAATAGACGTCGTCGACGTAGATCCCGACGCCCTGCTCGAATCCATCGTTGGTTAACCCGAACGGCGCGCCGATCCCGCGGATCGCAAGCGTGGTGTTGCGCGGGTTGGACGAGGTGAACTGCACCGCCGGGGTCAGCTGCTGCAACCGCCCGACGTTGAATGCGCCGGTGTTGTCGATGTGATCGCCGCCGATCACCGAAATGGCCAGGGGCACCTCCTGGCTGCTTTCCTGGCGGCGGCGCGCCGTGACGAGGATCTCGGCCTCGGGTTCGCCCGCGCCGGTTCCGGCCGAAGTTGTCGTCTGGTCAGCCGGTGCGGCCGCATCGGGTGCAGCGGTTTCGGCATGGGCGGGAAGCGCAATCAGCGCGGTGGAGGCAAGTAGCGTAAGACGAACGAACGAATGCATTTCCAATGTCCTTGAACAGGGTGATTGGCGGCATCCGGTGGTCCGGTCTGTCGACGATGACGGGTTTCGGGGCCGGCCATGCGCAGCCGGCCCCGACCCCGGGGTAACGGATGTTAGAAACGGTGCTTTTCGGTGACTTCCAGCTGAACCACCCGGCCTTCGTGAACGATCAGCTGGATCGCGCCAAACCGCAGTTTGGCCAGCGTTTCGTGGATGAGCTCAAGCGGCTCAACCTTGATCGGACGGGTGGCACGGTCAAGACGGTCGGCGATGGCTTCGGTCATGGAAGTTCCTGTCACTCGCAGTGGCGACGGCGGTGGTGCCGTGCGCCAGTCGTTATTGTCTACCGTTTAGATAGGCAATAACTTTGCGGCGAAGTTTTTGTTTGCTGCGATGAAGCGTGAGGCGCTGCGGCAAGGGGAAAAGGCCTGCCTGCTCGCCTTTCGCGGACAGTCCTGTTAGGCGCGGCTGATGCAGCCCGACATGCTCATCGCCGCCTCAATCGCCAGCCTGGCGATGAGCGCGATCGTGGCGGGACGATATCTGCTGACCAGCGGTCTGTTCGCCTGGTGGGGCGAGCGGCGCTGGCCTGGCCTTCATGCCGGACTCAGCCCGCAGATCCGGCGCGAGATCGGCTGGTCGCTGCTCAGCGCGGCGATCTATGGCGTGCCTGCCGGGGTGGTCGCCTGGGGTTGGCGCGAGCGGGGCTGGACGCTGATCTATGACCGGGCTTCGGCCTATCCGCTGTGGTGGCTGCCGGTCTCGCTGCTGCTGTGCCTGCTGCTTCACGATACCTGGTTCTACTGGACTCACCGGTTGATGCACCGCCCGGCATGGTTCCGCGCGCTCCACGCGGTCCACCATGACAGCCGCCCGCCCACCGCCTGGGCGGCGATGAGCTTTCACCCCGGTGAAGCCCTGACCGGGGCATTTGTGGTGCCTGTGCTGGTCTTCATTTTGCCGCTGCATGTCGGCGTGGTGCTGGCGCTGCTGCTGATCATGACCGTGATGGGGGTGACCAATCACATGGGCTGGGAGCTGTTTCCGCGCTGGCTGGTTCAGGGCCCAGCCGGGGGCTGGCTGATCACCGCGACCCATCACCAGCTGCACCACGACCGCTATCGCTGCAACTATGGACTCTACTTCCGGCTGTGGGACCGGCTGTGCGGAACCGATGCCGGGCTTGGCAGCTTCGCGCGCGCCGCCCCGGATCAGGCCAGGCCGTAGCGAACCAGCGCCAGTTCGGCCTTGAGTGCAAGCACTTCTCCGCCGGGCCACAGCCGCACCAGCGGCAACGGCACCCCGCCGCGTTCGGCATGCTCGGCCGCATCGACAAAGCGCGGGGCCTCCGGGTCGAAGCTGAGCACCAGCGCCACCGGTGCTTCAGCCAAGGTCGAAAACGTCAGCAGGCCAAGATTGCGGACCTCGAGCAGTCCGGCGATATTGGGCGGCGGGCTGGCTATCAGCTGCGCGCCACGCAAGGTCAGGCTGACGCCATCGTCACCGATCAGCATCGCGCCGCGATCGATCAGCGCCAGCGCCAGACTGGACTTGCCGCTGCCCGGTGGC
>CALCQB010000287.1 GCA_937897535.1 uncultured Novosphingobium sp.
TTCCGATCTGGCACATTCGACGGAAGGGGATCGATTTCAGGGAAGGGGCCGAATTGCTCGCAGTGGGCGCGCGGATTGGCCCGGCCCAGCTTGCCCTCGCGCTGGCGGCCGGGCGAGCCCATGTCGCGGTGCGGCGGCCCCCGCGAATCGTCGTAATTGATAGCGGCGACGAGCTTTGCGAGGATCCCGGCCGCTGCGCTGTCGATCAGATCCCGGCCAGCAACGGCGCCATGCTTGCCGGACTGATCAAGGCCGCGCTGCCCTGCACGGTTACCCGGATCGGCCCGGTTCCAGACCGGCTCGAAGCGCTGCTCGAAGCGCTCGACGCCGCTAAAGCGGCCGACGTGATCGTGACCAGCGGCGGGGCTTCGGTTGGCGATCATGATCTGGTCCGCCCGGCGCTCGAGGCCTGGGGCGCCGAGATCGACTTCTGGAAGGTGGCGATCAAGCCGGGCAAGCCGATCATGGTGGCGCGGCGCGGCGCGCAATTGGTCGTCGGCCTGCCCGGAAACCCGGTTTCGAGCCATGTTACCGCCTATCTGTTCGTCCTGCCGCTGCTGCGCGCCATGCTCGGCGCGGCGGCGCCCCTGTCCCGGCCGATCAAGGCGCTGGCGGCCGAGGATCTTGCCCCGGGCGGTCCGCGGCAGGAGTTCCTGCGGGCCTGGTGGGACGGCGAGACCGTCACGGTCCGGCTCAATCAGGATAGCGGCGCGCTGGGGACGCTCGCGGCGAGCAACGCGCTGGTCGATCGCCCGGTTGATGCCCCGGCACTGCCCGCCGGAACGACGGTTTCGGTCTATCTGCTCGAAAACGGCGGTAACGCTTGACTTAAGGGTAAGTGTTGCATACTTGTTCCGCATTCGTTCACTGAAAGGTGCAGGAACATTCCCGTTCCGGGCCGATCCTACGGAGTGATGCCAGCATGCTGACCCGCAAGCAGCACGAACTGATCCGCTTCATCCAGACCCGTCTTGAAGAAAGCGGTGTCTCCCCTTCGTTTGAGGAAATGAAGGAGGCGCTCGATCTCAAGTCCAAGTCGGGGGTGCACCGCCTGATCTCGGCGCTGGAAGAACGCGGCTTCATCCGCCGCCTGCCGAACCGGGCCCGCGCGCTTGAAGTGCTCAAGCAGCCTGAAGACGTGTCGAGCAAGGCACCGATCGCCAAGGCCGACAATGTCGTGCCGCTCAAGCGGCCCGAGCCGGCCCGCGCCGCTCCCGCCAATGACGTGATCGAGATCCCGCTGCATGGCCGGATCGCCGCCGGTGTCCCGATCGAGGCGATGGAAACCGCAGCGATGCTGCCGGTGCCCGCCGCGCTGCTCGGTTCGGGCGAGCACTATGCGCTCGAGGTGTCCGGCGATTCGATGATCGAAGCCGGAATTCTCGACGGTGACTACGCTCTGATCCGCCGCACCGACACCGCCCGCGATGGCGAGATCGTGGTTGCGCTGGTCCGCGGCGAAGAAGCGACGCTCAAGTACCTGCGCCGCGAAAACGGCCGGGTCCGGCTCGATCCGGCCAATGCCGCCTACGAACCGCAGGTCTATGATACGCGCGAAGTGGTGGTTCAGGGCAAGCTGGCGGGGCTCTTGCGCCGCTATCACTGAGGCGTAGCGCTACCACTCGGTGCTGCTGCTGGCGGACGGTTGCGTGGCCTGGGGTTGTCGGCGGGTGGATGCCACCACCCGTGCTGGCCTTGGCTTTCAGCGACAGTTTGCACCTCGGCCTTGGCCAGATCGATCGTCAGACCGCCGGTCGCATCGAGCATCCGGCGGTCCGCCTTGAGCCAGCGCGGTTTGCACGAATAGGGCAGGTAGCGTCCGGCAATCACGATGTCGGCCCGCTCGCAGGCTGCCGCGAGGTCGCGCTCGGCGACGTAGTCGGTGCCGCGCCCGATCAGCAATTGCCAGGTCCGGCCGTTCCGGGTCAGCGCCAGCGCGCAGAAATCACGGTTGCAGCGCGCGCCGGGCCAGTCGTCGATCAGCCGGGTTTCGCCATTCATCCCGGCGGTTTCGGTCAGGTTATCGCGGGTATAGTCGCTGCGGCTCTCGCGCAGCACGAGCAGTTCGCCGGCGGCCACACCGGTAATCCCGACGTGACGCCCGTCACCCGAGATCAGCAGGTCCGGCGCGCGGACCTGAGTGAGCAAAACCAGTCCGACTAGCGCTGGAACCAGCCCCAGCAACCGCAGCCTGGGTTGCCAGAGCGCCAGCCACAGCCCGCCGAGCAGGAACAGCGCGAAGGCACCCTGCCCCATCGTCGGCATCATCGTCACCGCGCCGGGCATACCCGCGGTCCAGTGCGCCAGGCCCAGCAGCAGTTCGAGCGACTTGCCCGCCAGCCACCAGAACGGCCCGCCCAGCCCGATCGCGTCGAACAGCAAGGCCAGGCGCGACAGCTCGCTGCCTCTGGCCGCCGGACACAGGCGCTGCCACAGTGCGGCCAGGCCAGCCAGCTGCGCATCGCTCACCGGCGCGGGCTGCGGCAGGCGGGCATAGGCATAGGCCACTGTGGACTCGGGCGACCAGGCGGCGCGATCCAGGGTCAGGCGCAGTGCGCTCTCCGTGCACAAGTCAGAAGCAGCGCGGGACAGCATTACCGGGTCGGCTACGGTGCAACGCACCAGCAGGCTGTGGGTGTCGGTGGTCATCCGGTCGAGGCTGCCGATGCACAGCTCGTTGTGCTGCGTGGCGGCGCGAGCGACGCCACCGACCAGGCGGTGGGCCTCCGGGTGGCGGTCGGTACGGGCCAGCACCATCGCGGCAGCACCGGAGCCGAGGGTGAGCGAGGCGGTCGGCTTCCAAGGCGGCGCGGATGAATTCGGCGCCGGTCACGTGAGCGGCGCGAAAAACATCGCCTACACCCGCCTCGCCGCGCGCCTGGATGAAGTGCCTGCCGGTTCGCCGCTCTTCGTCCATTGCGGCAGCGGGCTCCGGGCGAGCCTCGCCTGCGCCTATCTGGCAAGTCTCGGGCGGGAGGTGGTTCACGTTGACGGCCCGTTCGCGGAAATCCCCGCAGCGATGAAATCATGAACCTTCTCGCCCTGCTAGGTGCGGTGGCCATCGGTTTGTCGCTCGGACTGACCGGCGCGGGCGGCAGCATTCTCACGCTGCCGGTCCTCGTCTATCTGGCTGACGTTCCGCCGCGCCAGGCAGTCGGACTGAGTTTGTTGATCGTCGGAACGGCGGCGCTTGTGGGCGCATGGCAGCGCGCGAGGGTGGGGGAGTTGCATTTCAAAGCGACCGGAATGTTCGTCGTTTCAGGCATGCTGGGAGCGGCGCTTGGCGCGAGACTGACTCATCTGGTTTCGCCGTCCGTGCTGATGATTTCCTTCGCCGCCCTGATGGTGGTGGTCGGGGTGAAAATGTTGCTGGTGCCGAAAAACGCGCTGCAACCCGAACCCGAATGCCGTCCGCTTCGCTGCCTGCTAGCAGGTGGCGGCGTGGGAATCCTCACCGGATTTCTCGGCGTGGGCGGCGGTTTCCTGTTGATGCCCGCGTTGGTGAGATTCGCTCGTCTGCCGCTGCGCGTCGCCACCGGCACCTCGCTCGCGATCATCGCCTGCAATTCGGCAGCCGGGTTCGTCGCGCATTTGGGCGATGCCCCGACTCCGTGGCTGCTCGCCGGAGTTTT
The DNA here is from genome assembly GCA_937897535.1 of uncultured Novosphingobium sp. Classification (GTDB taxonomy): domain Bacteria; phylum Pseudomonadota; class Alphaproteobacteria; order Sphingomonadales; family Sphingomonadaceae; genus Novosphingobium. Next base: position 3,633 of record CALCQB010000287.1, read on the forward strand.
CGCGATCATCGCAGCCGCGGGTGTCTTCGCCGGAGGGAAAATCGCCGCGCGCATTCCCGAAAAATCCCTGCGCCGGGCGTTCGCCATCCTGGTGCTGCTGACCGCGGGCTATGCCGGCGGACTGGGATCACCGGTGGCCCATCAGGTTCAGGCCTTCCTGGACGCCGCCGAATCGCTCAGTCAGGCCAGCATGGCTGCCTACCGCGACCTTGTCTACGACACTGCCGGCTTCACCGAAGCCTTCGATCCCAATGCCGAGCCGGGAACCATTCCGGTCGATGAAGACGCTGCCCCGGCAGCCGAAGCAGCGGCTGAAGGCGAAAGGCGTGGCGCTTGCCGATGCCAGTCTCGACGACATGGAAGCGCTCTGGCAGGACGCCAAGAAGGCCGGCCT
>CALCQB010000288.1 GCA_937897535.1 uncultured Novosphingobium sp.
AGATGCGGGCGCAGAACAGGCCGTCGCGCTCCGGCTTGAAGGTCCGGTAGTTGATCGTTTCCGGCTTCTTGATCTCGCCGAAGGACCACGAACGGATGCGCTCGGGTGAGGCAAGGCCGATCTGGATCTGGTCGAAGGTTTCGGGCTTCGCCATCTGGTTGGTGAATTTGGTCAGGTCGTTCATGGCTTGAGCCTTCTTTCCTGGCAGGATGTTCAGTGTTGGGTGGCCGCGCCGGGCGCGGAATCGGGTCGGTACATGATCGGGTGCAACTTGGCGGGCGGACGGCCCAAGACGTTGTCGCGGTCAAGCGGGTGAGGCAGGCAGGTAACCGGATCGCGTCGCTTCGAGCGATCCTTGCGCAGCAGGGTCAGTTCGACAAACGGCGAAATCGCGTAGTGCTGACCGCGCAGCGGCGGGATGACGTTGTTGGCGTGCAGGTGGACCACGTCAAAGTGCTGGCGCAGCCGCTCCATCACCGGGGCGAACAGCAGGCCGGCAAACGATTCAAACGCCAGCTCAAGCCCGTGCAGTTCGAGCACGATAATCCGGAATCGGCGCAAGGTTTCATCGCTGGCCCGGGTCAGGGTCAGCCATTCATGCCCTTCGATGTCCATCTGCAGGATCAGGTCTCCGGGCAGATCGCCGGCCTTGGCGTTGACCCAGTCATCCAGCGTCACCCGGGTGGTGTCTGTCACGATGCCGAGGAACTTGCGCTCGAAATCGTTGTTCGGGTGCTTGAGCGGGGTATCCGCGATCGACGCGTCGATCTGGAAGGTGCGCATGCCGCGCGCCAGCAGGGCGTCCTCGAAGTCGGTGACGTCGGAAACGCCCGGCGAGAAGCACGCAACGATCCCGTCGAGATCGTCAGGCACCAGATACCCGCCATCACCTTCGCCGCCCAGCCGGACCAGCGCATGCTCGGTCTGCACCGGCCGGACCAGTTGCAGGAACGCGCGCTGCTCCTGCGCCGGCGCGTGCCGACGCAGGACCATGCCGCAGCGTGCTGCGAGCAGTCTGGGTAGAGAGCGAATCCAGCTTGTCACGGGTCTGACTTACTCCGCGGCCTCGGCGAAATCGTCATCGTCGTCGGTCTCGATCGAGGACAGTTCCACGTTAAGGCCCAGGCTGCGCATTTCCTTGACGAGCACGTTGAAGCTTTCGGGAATGCCGGCCTCGAAGGTGTCGTCGCCCTTGACGATCGCTTCGTAGACCTTGGTGCGGCCGACCACGTCGTCCGACTTCACCGTCAGCATTTCCTGCAGCGTATAGGCCGCGCCATAGGCCTGGAGCGCCCAGACCTCCATTTCCCCGAAGCGCTGGCCGCCGAACTGGGCCTTGCCGCCCAGCGGCTGCTGGGTGACCAGGCTGTACGGCCCGATCGAACGCGCGTGGATCTTGTCGTCGACCAGGTGGTGCAGCTTGAGCATGTAGATGTAGCCCACGGTTACCTTGCGGTCGAAGCTTTCCCCGGTGCGCCCGTCATAGAGCGTGACCTGGCCAGAGGTATCGAGCCCGGCCATTTCCAGCATCGCGGAAACATCGGCTTCGCGCGCGCCGTCGAATACCGGTGTGCCCATCGGCACCCCGTTCTTCAGCAACCCGGCCATCTCGACGATCTCGCCGGTCGAGCGGTCGTCGATCTGGGCGTGATAGTTCGGCCCGTAGACTTCCTTGAGCTTGTCGATCAGCGCGGTCGGCGGAGCGGCCGCCTCGGGATTGGGATTGGCGTGGCGCCATTCCTCAAGTTTCGCGGTGATCTGCTGGCCCAGGCCGCGCGCGGCCCAGCCCAGGTGGGTTTCAAAGATCTGCCCGACGTTCATCCGGCTCGGCACGCCAAGCGGGTTGAGCACGATGTCGACCGGGGTACCGTCTTCGAGGAACGGCATGTCTTCCTGCGGGAGAATCCGCGAGATGACGCCCTTGTTGCCATGGCGGCCGGCCATCTTGTCGCCCGGCTGCAGCTTGCGCTTCACCGCGACGAAGACCTTGACCATCTTGAGCACGCCCGGGGCGAGTTCGTCGCCGCGTTCGAGCTTTTCCTTGCGGTCCTCGAACTTCTCCTGGATCGACTTGACGGTCGCGTCGTACTGCGCCTTGACCGCTTCGAGCTGGGTCTGGCGGCTGTCGTCCGCAACCGCGAACTTCCACCATTCGTGACGCTCGACTTCACCCAGGTTGTCCTCGGTGATGGTGTCGCCCTTCTTGAAGCCCTTGGGTGCGGCCGCAGCAACCTGGCCCAGCAGCATGTCGCGCAGGCGGTTGTAGGTGGCGCGGTTGAGGATCGCCCGTTCGTCTTCGCGGTCCTTGGCGAGGCGTTCGATTTCCTCGTTCTGGATCTGGCGCGCACGGTCATCGATTTCGATCCCGTGACGGTTAAACACGCGGACATCGACGATCGTGCCAGAAACCCCCGGCGGCAGCCGCAGCGAGGTGTCGCGCACGTCGCTGGCCTTTTCGCCGAAGATCGCGCGGAGCAGCTTTTCTTCCGGCGTCATCGGCGATTCACCCTTGGGGGTGATCTTGCCGACCAGGATATCGCCCGGGTGCACTTCGGCCCCGATGTAGATGATCCCGGCTTCGTCGAGGCTGCGCAGGGCTTCCTCGCCGACGTTCGGGATATCGCGGGTGATGTCTTCTGGCCCGAGCTTGGTGTCGCGGGCCATCACTTCGAATTCGTCGATGTGGATCGAGGTGAACACGTCGTCCTTGACGATGCGTTCGCTGATCAGGATCGAGTCTTCGTAGTTGTAGCCGTTCCACGGCATGAACGCGACCAGGCTGTTGCGGCCCAGCGCCAGTTCACCCAGTTCGGTCGAGGGACCGTCGGCCAGGATGTCGCCGGCTTCGACCACTTCGCCAACCTTGACCAGCGGACGCTGGTTGATGCAGGTCGACTGGTTCGAGCGTTCGAACTTCTGCAGGCGGTAGATATCGACGCCCGACTGGCCGGGTTCGATATCGCCGCTGGCGCGGATCACGATCCGGGTTGCGTCGACCTGATCGACGATCCCGCCGCGCAGGGCGGCAATTGCCGCGCCCGAATCGCGGGCGACGGTTTCTTCCATCCCGGTGCCGACAAACGGTGCCTCGGCCTGAACCAGCGGCACCGCCTGGCGCTGCATGTTCGAGCCCATCAGCGCGCGGTTGGCGTCATCGTTTTCCAGGAACGGAATGAGCGACGCGGCGACCGAGACCAGCTGCTTGGGGCTGACGTCCATCAGCGTCACGTGATCGCGCGGGGCCATCACGAATTCGCCTGAATCGCGCGCCGAGATCAGCTCTTCAACGAACGAGCCGTCCTTGTTGAGCTCGGCACTGGCCTGCGCGACCACGTGCTTCTGCTCTTCCATCGCCGAAAGATAGACCACATCGCCGGTCACCTTGCCCTCGATCACCTTGCGGTACGGGGTTTCGATGAAGCCGTACTTGTTGACCCGGGCAAAGGTCGACAGCGAGTTGATCAGGCCGATGTTCGGGCCTTCCGGCGTTTCGATCGGGCAGATCCGGCCGTAATGGGTCGGGTGAACGTCGCGGACTTCGAAGCCGGCGCGTTCGCGGGTCAGACCGCCCGGCCCAAGCGCCGAGACGCGGCGCTTGTGAGTGACTTCGGACAAGGGGTTGGTCTGGTCCATGAACTGCGACAGCTGGCTCGAGCCGAAGAATTCGCGCACCGCGGCGACCGCCGGCTTGGCGTTGATCAGATCGTTGGGCATCACGGTCGAGACGTCGACCGAGCTCATCCGTTCCTTCACCGCGCGTTCCATCCGCAGCAGACCGACGCGGTACTGGTTTTCCAGCAGTTCGCCGACCGAACGGACCCGGCGGTTGC
>CALCQB010000289.1 GCA_937897535.1 uncultured Novosphingobium sp.
ACGGGCGGGCAGTCGACGATCGGGCTGCGCTGCCCCGACCATCCGGTGGCGCTGGCGCTGCTGCGCGCCGCAGCAGCGCGCGGTGTGCCGGGCGTCGCCGCGCCCAGCGCCAACCGCTTCGGCCGCTTGAGCCCGACGTGCGCGGCGCACGTGGTGGCTGAACTGGGCGATGAGCCTGGTCTGCGGGTGCTCGATGGCGGAGGCTGCCCGGTGGGCATCGACATCCCGCGCTTCATCCGCCACCTGCTGGCGGGGCTCGGCCTTGGGCGGCTTGGTGCCGTCACGCTTCGGGCGTTCCTGGCGCGGGGCGCGTTCGGCCCGCGGCTCGCGTTCTTCGCGGGCAGCCCGGGGTTCGCGTTCTTCCCGCGGCGCGCGGTCTTCACGCGGTGCGCGTGGGGCCCGGGCGGCGCGCGGTTCACGCTCTTCGCGCGGCTGGCGTTCGGGCTTGTCGGCCGTCTCTGCCTTGGCCCCCTGCCCGACTTCAAACACGGTCAGCTTGCCGCCGGTCAGCTTTTCGACGTTGTCGATCGCTTCGGCATCTTCCGGCGCGATCAAGGTGAAGGCGCGGCCGGTCGCCCCGGCGCGGCCGGTCCGGCCAACCCGGTGGACGTAGTCATCGGGGTGCCACGGCGTGTCGTAGTTGAACACGTGGCTCACCCCCTTCACGTCGAGCCCGCGTGCGGCGACGTCCGAGCAGCACAGGATGTTGATGGTCCCGGCCTTGAACCGGTCCAGTTCGGCGATCCGGGCCGACTGGTCCATGTCGCCATGGATTTCCCCGGCCGAGAAACCGTTCTGCTTGAGGGTCTTGGCCAGATCGCGCACGGTGGTCTTGCGGTTGCAGAAGATCATCGCGGTCTTGACGTCGTCGGTCCGCAGCAGGGTCTGCAGCACGTCGCGCTTGGCCCGCGCGCTTGCCACCGGCACCTTGAACTGGACGATCTGGGTGTTGGTCGAGGCCGGCCGCGCCACCTCGATATATTTGGGATTGGTCAGGAACTTGTCGGCCAGCTTCTTGATCGGCGGCGGCATGGTCGCGCTGAACAGCAGGGTCTGGCGCTGGGCCGGGAGCTTCGAACAGATCGTCTCGATATCGGGGATAAAGCCCATGTCGAGCATCCGGTCCGCCTCATCGATCACCAGCAAATCGCAGCCGGTCAGCAGGATCTTGCCGCGTTCGAACAGGTCCATCAGCCGGCCCGGAGTGGCGATCAGCACGTCGACCCCGTCCTTCAGCGCCTTGACCTGATCGCCCATCTGCACGCCGCCGATCAGCAGCGCCATCTTGAGATCGTGGTTGACGCCGTAAAGCGCGAATTCGTCTGCCACCTGGGCGGCCAGTTCGCGGGTCGGCTCGAGGATCAGGCTGCGCGGCATCAGCGCGCGGCGGCGGCCATGGGCGAGGATGTCGATCATCGGCAGCACGAAGCTGGCGGTCTTGCCGGTCCCGGTCTGGGCGACGCCGATGATGTCCTTCATCATCAGCACACTGGGGATCGCCTGGGCCTGGATCGCGGTGGGCGTGTCGTATCCCTTGGCGGTAACCGCTGCGAGCAATTCGTCGGATAGGCCGATGTCGGCAAATTTCATGAGCAATTCAACTGTCAGAAGGAGGAAGCGCGCCGGTCCGAATGAAGGAGGCCCCCAAGCGGCGCAGGCTTGCCCGCGCCCTTGTCGCAACAGGGCCGGAAAGTCAAGGAAATGCGCGGGGAGGATGCCCCCGGACTGGACGGCCTACTCGCCGACCTGGACCAGTTGGCGAAAGCCGGTGACCTGGCAGCCCATCCCGCTGCGCGATTGCAGCTTGTCGCGGCCGACACAGATCTGCGCATCGGAATTGCGCGCGACGATGAAGCCCGAATAGAATTCGCGGCCCTGGCAGCCCTTTTCCAACTTGGCCGTGACCATCCGCCGGTCACGCAGGATCAGCAACAGCCGCGAATTGTCGATCGGCTGAACCCCCGCGATCGCCTCGATCCCCAGGCAATTGGCCATCTTGCGCTCGACGAAACGCGGACCGCGACCGGTATCCATATCGCTGTCGAACATCATCGGATCCATCGCCATCGGCGCGGGGCGCGGGCTGACCCGGATCGTCACCCGCTGCTGGATCGAAACCTGCTCGGCCGCCATCGGCTGAAGCGGATCGAGCGGCCGGTGGCCTTCGCGCGGTGCCTCGGCCACGCCAAGCGCGGGCAGCAGCAGCAGCGGTGCAAGGATTTGCGCGAAAGTCTGCATTGCCCCGTGTGAATAGCGCCCAAGCTTGAACCACCGCTTAACCCCAAGCACGGGCATTCGGCAAGGACTGGCAAGATGGGTCTGCGCTGTGCCATAGGCTGGGGCAATGGATTACAGCGACGATCCCTTCCTGGCCGAAGCCGCAGACCTGCTGGGTCCGCGCGGCTTGACCCGCGATCCAGACCTGAT
>CALCQB010000290.1 GCA_937897535.1 uncultured Novosphingobium sp.
GCCGATGCCTTTGCCGCCGCGCTGGACGATGTCTGCCGCCAGATGGCCCACCTGGTGGTCCGCGACGGCGAAGGCGCGCAGAAGTTCATCGCGGTGACCGTCAGCGGTGCGGTCAGCGACGAAAGCGCGCGGCGGGTCGGCCTCGCCATCGCCAATTCGCCGCTGGTCAAGACCGCGATCGCCGGGGAAGACGCCAATTGGGGCCGGGTCGTGATGGCGGTCGGCAAGGCTGGCGAACCAGCTGACCGCGACCGGCTCTCGATCGGGTTCGGCGGCACCTGGGCCGCGCGCGATGGCCAGCCGCTCGCCGATTACGACGAGGCGCCAGTCGCCGCGCACCTCAAGGGTCAGGATATTTCGATCGAGGTCGATCTGGGCCTGGGTCAAGGCCGCGCCACGGTCTGGACCTGCGACCTGACCCACGGCTACATCTCGATCAACGCGGATTACCGCTCTTGACTCAGGCGCTGACCGCCGGGGTACTCGCGGTGATGCAGCGCGCCGCGCGTGAGGCGGTGATGCCGCGCTACCAGGCGCTGGCCGCGCACGAGATCGACGCCAAGGCCGCGGATGACGTGGTGACGATTGCCGACAAAGAGGCCGAACTGATCCTGGCCGAGGGGCTGGCGAGGCTGCTCCCTGAGGCGGCGATTGTCGGCGAGGAAGCGGCCCATGCCGATCCGGCCTTGCTCGACCGGCTGGGGGATGCACTGTGCTGGATCGTCGATCCGATCGACGGCACCAATAATTACGCGGCCGGAAAGCCGCCGTTCGGGATCATGGTCGCACTGGCCGAAGCGGGCGAGACGATTGCCGGATGGATCCTCGACCCGCTGAGCGGGCGGCTGTGTCACGCGCACCGCGGCCATGGCGCCTATGTCGGCGAGGAGCGGATCGCCGCGCGCGCGACCGGGCAGACCCCGCCGATCGCGGCGATCTCGCTGGTGTTCATGGACCCGGCCAAGCGCGCGGCGATGAAGGCCCACATCGCCCCGCATTACAGCCTGGTCGATATCCCGCGCTGCGCCGCCGAACAATATCCCCGGCTGGTGCTCGGCAGCAACGACGTCTCGATCTTCGAGCGCACCCTGGCCTGGGATCATGCCGCCGGTGTGCTGTTCGTCAACGAGGCCGGCGGCAAGGCGGCGCGGCCGGACGGGCGCGCTTACCGGGTCGATGAGGCGCACCTTCCCGGCCTGATCGGCGCGGCCAGCGAGGCTCTGTGGGAAAGCCTCGCCGTGCGCCTGAACCAGCTCTAGAGTACGCTTTCCAGCCAGCCCTTGAGCTGGCTCTTGGGCGCGGCACCCAGCTTTTGCGCGACCGGCTGGCCATCCTTGAACAGGATCATCAGCGGGATCGACTGGACCCCGAACTGGGTTGCGGTGTCGGTGTTTTCCATGATGTCGACCTTGACGATGTTCAGCTTGTCACCCAGTTCCTCGCTGATTTCCTCAAGCGCCGGGGCAATCATCTTGCACGGACCACACCAGTCCGCCCAGAAATCGACCAGCACGGGCTTGTCGCTGCCCAGCACGTCGGCGGCGAAACTGGCATCGGTGACTTGTTTGGTGGCCATCGGAAATCTCCTTGGATGTCTTGATCCCAATCTAGTCGCACCTGCGCCGATGGCAACGGGCAGCGCGGCAAAGATTGCTAGGCCGAGCCCAACACCTGCTTGTGCACCGCGAGCAGATCGGCCGGAAGCTCCAGCAGCATCGGCACCTGGGTGTAGAGCACCGCCGCCTCGATCCGGCGACCGGGATAGGCCGCCTCGAGAGCGGCGGCATAGGCCGCCATCTGGCGCAGGATCGAGACCGGGACTTCATCGAGGCCGGCGGGCGGCCGCCGTGCGGTCTTGAAATCTACCAGCCGGATCCGCTCACCTTCGACCAGCAGCCGGTCGATCGTCCCGGCGATCACCTGCCCGCCGACGGTCGCTGCAATCGGCACTTCGGCCAAGGCACCGGGGGCAAACAGTTCGGCCCAACCCTTGTGTTCCAGCACCTGCAGCGCCGCTGCGGTCATTTCGGCGCGGGCCGGGGCATCGAGATCGGCCGCGGACCTCGCCAGCCACGCCTGTGCCGCCGCCTTGCGCTCGGCCGGCGCAACCTCGGGCAGGCGTTCGAGCAAGCGATGCAGCAGCACCCCGCGCCGCGCCGCAGCAGCGCCCGCGCCCGGCGGATACGGCGGATCGCTTGAGAGTTCCTCGCCCAGCGAAGACGGGGCGAGCGGCTTGGGCGGGCGCGGTTCGGCCGGGGCGGTCCGGTCGGCCCAAGGCGGCAGCAACGCGAGTTCCCCGCCCTGCCCCTGGGCTGGCGGGGCGGCCAGCGCCGGCGCGGCGCCATGGAGCTTGACCGCTTCCCACAGCGGATCGCTCAGCCAATCCCCGTCGAACAGTGGTTCGAGCCTTGCGTACCAGCTGTCCGGATTGGGGGTCTTTTCCTTCGCCGTCAGCGCCCCGCCGATGAACAGCGCCTCTTCGGCCCGGGTCATCGCGACATAGAGCAGCCGCCAGTGTTCCTGCATTTCCTCCAGTTCGATCCGGGCCTTGGCCTCGGCAATCGTGCCGACAGTTTCGTGCTTGCGCAGGCCCGGGAGGGGCAGCGTCTTGCCGCTGAGCGCGTCCTGCAATTCGAGCGCGCCGCCGCTTGCGGCATGGGGATTGTCGGCAGCGTCGGCCAGAATCACGATCGGGGCCTGCAGACCCTTGGAGCCGTGAACCGTCATCACCCGCACCTCGCCGCGGTTCTTGCCCGCTTCGCGCTTGAGTTCGCCCTCACCCGCATCGAACCACTGGATGAAACCGTTGAGGCTGGGCACGGCTGAGGCCGAAAACGCGCTGGCGGCGTTGAGCAATTCCTCGATCGGATCGTTGGCCTCTGCGCCCAGCCGCGCGACCAGCTGGCGGCGGCCTTGCCACGGACCGGTCAGGATCCAGTGGAGCAAGGATTGCGGCGGATCATAGTCGGCAATCCGCAGCAATTCGCCCAGTTGCTCCCAGACCCGCGCCACTTCGGGCTCGCCCCGGGCCTTGCGCAGGTGCTCGAACAGGCGAACGCCATCGGGCCGCCAACCATGGCGCAGCAGGTCGTCCTGGCTCCAGCCGAGCAGCGGCGAGACCAGCAGGTTGGCGAGATTGAGATCATCGAGCGGCTGGGCCGCAAAGCGCAGCGCCGCCATCAGATCGCGCACCGCCAGCGGCGCGGCCAGCCGCAGCCGGTCCACCCCGGCGACCGGGACCCCGGCGGCATAGAGCCGGGCGACGATCAGCCCGGCCAGCTCCTTGCGCTTGCGCACCAGCACCATCACGTCGCCCGGTGTGGCCCGGCGTGCCGTGCCTGTGGCCTCACCTTTGACCAGCGGAAAGCCGGGACCGTTCGGATCGGTCCAGGCTTTGACCTGCCGCGCGATCCGGTCGGCCAGTTGCCGGTCGCTGCGCGAAAGCCAGCTTTCATCGCCTTCCTCGGCGGCTTCGGCGGAATCGGCTTCGTCCTCGGTTGGCGCGCCCAGCACCCGCCAGAACACTACCTGGCCGGGTCGGTCCTGCCCGACATGCGGTTCGGTCGGTTGATCGAGCCCGAAGCCTGCGTGACCAATCTCGCCGATCGTCCGGTCGACGAATTCGAGGATCGCGCGGGTGGTGCGGAAGCTCCGCCCGAGATCGAGGTCCTGCAGGCTGCGCGCGTCGCGGCCTGCGCGCATTTGCCTAAGGTTGTCCGCCAGCCCCGCCATCTGCCCGCGCACCCGCTCTTTGGCCTTGGCAAAGTTCTCCGGGCTGGTCCCCTGAAAGCGGAAGATCGCCTGCTTGTAATCGCCGACCACGAACAAGGTCCGCAGCTTGTCGCCATG
>CALCQB010000291.1 GCA_937897535.1 uncultured Novosphingobium sp.
TTCTGCGACGCAAACAGCTGATGATCGGCTCGGTGCTGTTCCACGTGGGCGTGCTGGTGATCTTCCTGGGCCATGTCGGCGGACTGCTCACCCCGATTGCCATCTGGGATGCATTGGGCGTGCCGCACGGGGCCAAGCAATTGCTGGCGATGGTCGCGGGCGGTGTTGCGGGGGTGATCGCGATCATCGGCGCGACGCTCCTGATCCACCGGCGCTTTTTTGACGCGCGGGTCCGGGCTGCCTCCAGCTTTAGCGACAACCTTGTGATCCTGCTGCTGTGGACGCAGCTCGCTCTCGGGCTGGCGACGATACCAGTCTCGGCCCAGCACCTCGACGGGCATGAGATGGTCAAGTTCATGGAGTGGGCGCAAGGCATATTCACCTTCCGCGCCGGGGCTTCGGACCTGATCCGCGATGTCGCGCCGGTGTTCAAACTGCACCTGTTCCTGGGCCTGACGATCCTGCTGATCTTCCCGTTTACCCGGCTCGTCCATATGCTTTCTGCACCAGTCCGCTATGTCTGGCGCTCAGGCTATCAGGTCGTGCGTTCGCGGAAGCTGGCGTCATGAGCCCCGATCCGGTGATCGTGGGCGGGCGCGAGATCCCCGTGGGCGACATCGCCGCCGAGGCGCAGAACCATCCCGCCCCGAGCGCCGAAGCGGCCTGGGAAGCAGCCGCTGAAGCACTCGCGATCCGCCAATTGCTGGTCGACGAGGCCGAGCGGCTGGAGCTTGAGCCTGGCGAGATCTGCGATGAAGCCGGTCAGTCGTTGACCCGCGAAGACGCGCTGATCGACGCGCTGCTGGCGCGCGAGATCAAGACGCCCAAAGCCGACGAGGAAACCTGCCGCCGGTTCTTCGAGCACCATACGGAGCGTTTCACCACTCCGCTGCTGGTCGAGGCCGCGCATATCCTGATCGAAGCCGATCCTGCGGATGACTTCGCGATGGGGCTCGCCACCGGCGATGCCCGCACGCTGATCCGTGCACTGGAAGCCGATCCCTCGCGGTTCGAAGAACTGGCCCGAGCCCGCTCGGCCTGTCCTTCGCGCGAACAGGGGGGGAATCTTGGCCAGGTCCAGGCCGGGCAGATGGTCAAGCCGTTCGAGGAAGCGTTGTTTGCGTTGCCGTCCGAAACGCTTTGCCCCAATCCCGTGCGCAGCCGCTTCGGTGTCCATGTGATCCGTTCGGGCCACCGGATCGAGGCCAAACCCTTGCCCTTCGAGGCAGTGCGGGCGCTGATCGCCGAATACCTCGAAGAAGCCAGCTATCGCCGCGCCGTGGCGCAATACATCGCGATCCTGGCCGAGCAGGCCGGGGTCAGCGGCGTGAAGTTGGCGGCCTAGGATGCAGCAAACCCTTCATGATGGCCAGGGCAGACGCTTCGAGTATCTGCGGCTATCGCTGACCGATGTCTGCAACTTCCGGTGCAGTTATTGCCTGCCCGATGGCTACCGAAAACAAGCCGGTGCCCCGCCCAATCTGACGGTCGATGAAATGCGCCGCCTGGTTGCTGCATTTGCCCGGCTGGGCCTGTGGAAGGTGCGGCTGACCGGCGGCGAGCCCAGCCTGCGCCGCGAGTTTCTCGATATCGCCGCCGCCGTGTCGCGTGTTCCGGGCATCCGCCGCCTGGCCATGACCACCAACGGCTACCGCCTGGCAGAACGCGCTGAGGACTATGCCGCCGCCGGGATCAACGCGCTCAATATCAGTGTCGATTCGCTCGATCCTGCTCGCTTCGCCGCGATAACCGGGCACGACCGGTTGGGCGAAGTGCTGGACGGCATCGTCGCCGCACGCGCTGCCGGGATCGGCACGGTAAAGCTCAACAGCGTGCTGATGCGCGGGATCAACGATCACGAACTGAAGAGCTTCATTGCCTTCGTGCAGCGGCACGAGCTGTCGCTGCGGTTCATCGAAGTGATGCGCACCAATGACAACACCGCCTTTTCCGAACGGCACCATCTGGCCGGGGCCGAGATTGCCGCTCGGCTCGATGCCATGGGTTGGCAACGTCTCGCGCGGGAGCAAGGGGCAGGGCCGGCGGTGGACTATGCCCAGCCGGGCCGCCCGGGACAGATCGGTATCATAGCGCCCTATTCCAAGGATTTTTGCGCCTCCTGCAATCGCCTGAGGGTCTCCGCGCAAGGCAAGCTGCACCTCTGTCTGTTTGGCGATTTTGGAATCGACCTCAGGGCACTTCTGCAAGCCGATGGCCAGCAAGACGAACTGATTGCCCGGATCATCGCACTAGATCGGAAGAGCGTCGTGTAGGGAAAGAGTGTCTTCGCCTGTGTAGAT
>CALCQB010000292.1 GCA_937897535.1 uncultured Novosphingobium sp.
TGAGCTTGGCCGCGTTTTCCTTCGAAAGTTGCGGTCCAGCCGGAGCGGCTTTCAGTTTCTTGATTAGCTGACTGAATTGACCCTTGTTGTCAGGCTGGATTTTTAGAATTGCCGCTAGGCGATAGACTGCAGCTTCCAGGCTGGCGAATGCATCGACGCATTCGCTACGAGCACAATGAAAATCGGACAAGCCGACTGATTTTGAGACAAAGCTGTTGTTGTCGAGTGGCGCGTTCATACAACACACTCGTAAGCCCAAGTAAATTACCACTGAGTAAACCCAGAAAGCCCGAAGGCGATCCGTAGCACTCTCCAAAGGTTTAAGGTGAATGGCGGTAGTCGCTGATTACGCGGGTTAGCTGGCTTATGTTCGATCTACGGTTGGGGCAAAATTCACCAACTGCTCATAGGCCCGCTTGCCCTCAACCCCCGCCACCTTCGCGCCTTTCCGCAGCAGAAACGCATGCCGGACAATCTCGGCCTGCTGCTCGATCCCGTAGCGTTCCAGCGGCCAGCCGGGCCTCAGGCTGTAGTCGTACCGGCGCGAGAACGGGCGGCGCAGGATCAGGAACCAGGGTCCGCGGGCCTGGACCTGCCACACATGGGTCATTTCGTGGATGAAATGGCCCTGCAGCGCGAGGCTCGCCTGGCTGAAATCGTCGCAATAGCTGGCCGAAAGCGGATGGAAGTGGATGTGCCCGCGCGGGGCCATGGTCACCTTGCGGGGCTGGAACGGAAACCAGCGCCGGCGCCGGATCGTCACCCGGTCGGTATCGATCGCACTGCCGAAGACCGAGCGAACCAGCGCGACCTCACCGGAAGTCAGCGGGCGCTCTCCGCCGGCCGGGCAGGAGACGGCGGTTTCGATCAGTGCTCGGCCCCGGCGTGATCCATCGCGGTGCCCATCGACTCGATCTTGAGCGGGGCGGAAATCTTGTCGCCATCGGCAAAGGTGATGGTCAACTCGGTCGTCTGACCGGCCTCCAGTCTGGGTTCCACGTCGAATGCCATCACGTGCAGGCCGCCCTGTTCGAATTTCAGGGTGATCTTGGGTTCGACGTCGATCCGGTCGACCGGCTTCATCGATCCGCCCATGGTCTGGTGAACCTCGGTCTTGCCGACGCCGTCGATGGTAATTGCGGCGATCGAGACGGTATTGGCGCTTTCGTTGTCGAGCGCGAAATAGGCCGCGCCGGGGTTGCCCGCCACCGCCGGCAGGATCAGCTTGCCATCGGCCACGCTGATCCCGGGCTTGGCGTCAGGGGCGGCGGTCGGCGCGGCCTTGTCTTCGTCCTTGGCACCGCCGCAAGCGGTCAGCGTCAGCAGGGCAAGCGAAGCGGCGAGGGGCAGGGCCAGGCGGCGGGTGAAACTCACGATCGGGGTCCTTTCGGCACGGATGACATTTGCCGCTTCGCTAAACGCCCGGTGCCCTTGTGCCAAGCAAAACCGATCCTATATCGCCTCTCGTAGAGCCGCCGAACCGTCTTGCTGCAGATGCGGGAGACGAACCACGCGGTGTCACTGAACAGTCGAAGGATGGGGTTCATATGGCTAAAGTAATTGGTATCGACCTTGGCACCACCAACAGCTGCGTTGCCGTGATGGACGGCGGCAAGCCCAAGGTTATCGAGAATTCCGAAGGGGCACGCACCACGCCCTCGATCGTCGCCTTCACCAAGGATGGTGAACGGCTGATCGGCCAGCCGGCCAAGCGCCAGGCGGTTACCAATGGTGACAACACGATTTTTGCGGTCAAGCGCCTGATCGGCCGCCGCTTTGACGATCCAGTGACCAAGAAGGACACCGAGCTGGTCCCCTATACCATCGTCAAGGGCAAGAACGGCGATGCCTGGGTCGCGGCCGGCGGCGAAGACTATTCGCCCAGCCAGATCAGCGCGTTCATCCTCCAGAAAATGAAGGAAACCGCCGAGGCCTATCTGGGTGAGACCGTCACCCAGGCGGTGATCACCGTCCCGGCCTATTTCAACGACGCGCAGCGCCAGGCGACCAAGGACGCCGGGCAGATCGCCGGGCTTGAAGTGCTGCGGATCATCAACGAGCCGACTGCGGCGGCGCTGGCCTATGGCCTCGAAAAGAACGACGGCAAGACCATCGCGGTCTATGACCTTGGCGGCGGCACCTTCGACGTCTCGATCCTCGAGATCGGTGACGGCGTATTCGAAGTGAAGTCGACCAACGGCGACACCTTCCTGGGCGGCGAAGACTTCGACACCCAGGTGGTCGAATGGCTGGCCGAGCAGTTCAAGAAGAAGGAGGGCATGGACCTCCGCACCGACAAGCTCGCGCTCCAGCGGCTCAAGGAAGCGGCGGAAAAGGCCAAGATCGAGCTGTCGAGCACGGCTTCGACCGAGATCAACCTGCCGTTCATCACCGCCCGCATGGAAGGTGGCACCACCACCCCGTTGCACCTGGTCGAAACGATCACCCGCGCCGATCTGGAAAAGATGGTCGCGACCCTGATCGAACGGACCAAGGAACCGATGAAAAAGGCGCTGGCCGATGCCGGGCTCAAGGCTTCGGACATCGACGACGTCGTGCTGGTCGGCGGGATGACCCGGATGCCGCGCGTGCGCGAAGTGGTGAAGGAATTCTTCGGCAAGGAACCGCACACCGGGGTCAACCCCGATGAAGTCGTCGCGATGGGCGCGGCGATCCAGGCCGGCGTGCTGCAGGGCGACGTCAAGGACGTACTGCTGCTCGACGTGACCCCGCTGTCGCTCGGCATCGAAACGCTGGGCGGCGTGTTCACCCGGATGATCGATCGCAACACCACGATCCCGACCAAGAAGAGCCAGGTCTATTCGACTGCTGAAGACAACCAGCAGGCGGTGACGATCCGGGTGTTCCAGGGCGAGCGCGAAATGGCGGCCGACAACAAGATGCTCGGCCAGTTCGATCTGGTCGGTATTCCGGCCGCACGGCGCGGCGTTCCGCAGATCGAGGTCACCTTCGACATCGATGCCAACGGGATCGTCAACGTCCACGCCAAGGACAAGGGCACCGGCAAGGAACAGCAGATCAAGATCCAGGCTTCGGGCGGGCTGTCTGACGCGGACATCGACCAGATGGTCAAGGACGCCGAGAAGTTCGCTGAAGAGGACAAGAAGCGGCGCGAAGCGGCCGAAGCCCGCAACAACGCCGACAGTCTGGTCCACGCTACCGAACAGCAGCTGGCCGAGCACGGCGACAAGCTCGACGCGGATCTCAAGTCCGAAATTGAAGCCGCGATCGCCGAAGCCAAGACCGCGATCGAAGGCGGCGATGCCGATGCGATGACCGCCGCGACCCAGGCCCTGACCGACAAGGCCATGAAGATGGGCCAGGTGATCTACGAGAAGGAGCAGGCCGCCCAGGCTTCGCCCGACGCCGCAGCTGCGGCCGAAGGTGCCGAGGAAGTGGTCGATGCCGAATTCTCGGAAGTCGACGAGAACAAGGGCTAAGCTAGCCATGGATTGGGCCCGCTGCCGTAGCGACAAGCGCGGCGGCGGGCCTATTCGTTGAGGGGCGACCATGTCTGTCGAAGCCGACTATTACGAACTGCTCGAGATCGAGCGCAGCGCGGATGACGGGACGATCAAGTCTTCGTACCGCAAGCTGGCGATGCGCTGGCATCCCGACAAGAACCCCGGTGACGCCGAGGCCGAAGCCCGGTTCAAGGCGATCAGCGAAGCCTATGATTGCCTGAAGGACCCGCAGAAGCGCGCGGCCTATGACCGGTTCGGACACGAAGCGTTCAAACAGGGCATGTCGGGCGGCGGCGGGCAGGGCGGCGGGGCCGGCTTCTCCGACCTGGGCGATATCTTCGAGACAATCTTCGGCAGCGCATTCGGCGGCGGCGGGCGGCAACAGGCCCGGCGCGGCGCAGACTTGCGCTATGACATGGAAATCACCCTCGATGAGGGGTTCCACGGCAAGCAGGCCGAAATCGAGATCGAGGTTTCGGCCAAGTGCGAGCCCTGCGACGGCTCGGGCGCCGAACCCGGCACCGGCACGCGGCGCTGCAACCTGTGCGGCGGGCACGGCCACGTCCGCGCGCAACAGGGCTTCTTCATGGTCGAGCGGACCTGCCCGACCTGCCACGGACGCGGCGAAGTCATCGAGAAACCGTGCCGTTCGTGCCGCGGCGAAGGCCGGGTCGACACCCCGCAAAAGCTTGAGGTCAATATTCCCCCCGGGGTCGATACCGGCACCCGGATCCGCCTGGCCGGCAAGGGCGAGGCCGGGCCGTTCGGCTCTCCTGCGGGCGACCTCTACATCTTCATTCACATCAAACGCCACGGGGTGTTCGAGCGTGAGGGGACCACGCTGATCACCCGCGTTCCGATCGCCTTCACCACGGCGGCGCTGGGTGGCGAGATCGAGATCCCAGGTCTTGATGGCGCGACCATAGAGATCGAGATTCCGGCCGGAATCCAGTCCGGCAAGCAGTTGCGCAAGCGCGGCGCCGGGATGCCGGTGCTGCAAGGGCGTGGCCGCGGCGATCTGGTGATCGAGATCATGGTCGAAACCCCGACCAAACTTTCTGCCCGCCAGAAAGAGATCCTGCGCGAACTCCAGGAAACTGAAACCGGCGACGAGACTCCCCAGTCAAAGGGCTTCTTTGACCGAATCAAGGAAGCGTTCGGCGGCTGAATTGGCCAGGTCGCACTTTTCCTGGGTTTGAGTGGTACTGACGGGCAGTGCCAGAGCGCCCGAAGTCTGCTATCCAATCGCCAACGTGCATGTTCATTCCGGGTCGCACACAACCTGGGAGAGACGCAATGGCACTGGATGAAGCGAAGCTGCACGAGTTCGTCGGCAAGATGCTCGGCGACCTGGGCGGAGCGATGAGCATTCCGACCGCGCGGGTCGGGTTCCGGCTCGGGCTGTTCGATGCCCTGGCCGAGGGCCCGGCGAGTGCGGCCGAACTGGCCCAGCGGGCCGGCAACCTCCACGACCGCTATGTCCGCGAATGGCTGCTGGCACAGGCTGCGAATGGTTTTGTCGACTACGATCCCGGCAGCGACACTTTCAGCATATCCCCCGAACAGGCGATGGTGTTCTGCGTAAAGGACAGCCCGGTCTATCTGCGCGGCGCGTTCGATCTGGTCGCCGCGATGGTCGAGGCCGAGGCCAAGGTCGAGGAATGCTTCCGCAACGGCCGCGGGGTGCGCTGGGGCGATCATGCCGGCTGCCTGTTCTGCGCCACCGGCGCGTTCTTCCGCCCGGGCTATGTCAACAATATCGTCCAGAACTGGATCCCGGCGCTGGACGGTATGGAAGACCGTCTCAATCAGGGTGCGAAGGTCGCCGATGTCGGCTGCGGGGTCGGCTTTTCGACCCTGTTGATGGCTGAGGCCTGGCCCAATTCCCGGTTCGTCGGGTTCGATTTTCACGAACCCTCGATCAGCGAGGCCCGGCGGCATGCCGAAGAGCACGGACTGGGCGACCGGGTCCGGTTCGAAGTAGCCAAGGCCAAGGAGATCGCCGAAGACGGCTTCGATCTGATAACGATGTACGATTGCCTGCACGACATGGGCGATCCCGCCGGGTGCTCGGCGCATATGCACCGGATTCTGAAACCGGGCGGAAGCTGGATGGTGGTCGAGCCGATCGCCGGGGACAACCCCGCGGACAACCTCAACCCGGTCGGGCGGCTCTATTACAATGCTTCGACGATGATCTGCGTTCCGACCTCGCTCGATCAGGAAGTCGGCGCGGCGCTGGGCGCGCAGGCGGGAGAAGCGCGACTGTCCGAAGTGATCCGCAGCGGCGGCTTTGCCCAGGTCCGCCGCGCGACCGAGGGACCGTTCAACATGGTGCTCGCAGCACGCTAGCTGCCGCCGAGAATCTCGGCCCGAATTCCGGAAACCAGACCGGGGTCGGTTTTGAGGCGGGTCTGTTCCTCGTCAAGCACCGCGACGAATGCCTCGCGCTTGAACCGGGCCAGCTCCTCGGGCTCCAGTTTCATGCCCCTGGGCAGTGCCGATACGACCAGATCGATCATCCGTTCGGCCCCGTGCAGGCGGCCCCACAGGTAGTCGTTCTCACGATAGGCACGGCTGAAGAAAGCCCCGAAGTTGTAGAACTCGGTTCCGCGCAGCACCAGATGCGCGCCGCCGGGGCGGATCGAGTTGCAATCGTCGGGCGAAATCCGGTCGACCTTGGCCGGCTCGAACTCGGTCGTACCTTCGCCGCGCAGCAGGGGCAGGGTGACCGTGTCGTAGAACGGGAAGCCGAGATAGGTCAGCAGGATCCGCCGCTTGAGCTCGCGCGGCAGCTTGGCGAGGCATTCGACCAGCATCGCATCGACCACCACGTCGGTCGCCGGCAACTGGCGGCGCTGGGCGATCGTGGTCAGCACCAGCCCCGGGTCCTCCAGGACCTGCCGCGCGACGGTCCCGAAATCACGGCCGAGCGAGCCGCGCGCCTCGCGGTCGAAATAGAGCGACAGCGCTTGATAGACCGTGGCCCGCGCGCTTTCCCGGGCTTCGGGCGCAGCGGCGTCGATGTCGTCCCAGTCTTCCGACAAGCGCCGCGCCAGCAAGCGCAGCCGGCGGATACGATAGCCCAGGTCATGATCTCGGAAGAAGGCGATCGCCCCCTCGCTCGCGCCGCCCCGCGCTCCGCCGATCTGATCTAGCCCGTTGGTGGCGAGCCAGCCCGCCAGCCGGTCAACGATCGGATCGGCATTGGTCAGCATCAGTTCGGGCGCGGCGGCCAGGATCGTCTCGGCCAGGTCAGCCAGAATTCCGGCCGATTTTACCTGCCCGTATGCCTGGAAGGTGAACCCGGCCTGCTCGGCTGCGGCCTGCTGGGCCTTGGCCCGCCAGGCACCGAGGCGCTTGACGCTGGGCCGGTCGAAAAACAGCGTTCGCCCGAACAGCCGCTCGACGGTCTCCTCGACCTCGGGCCGGAGCGAATCGACGATCGACTTGAGCCGCGCGAGCTGGCGCGAGGCCCGCTCGATTTCTTCGAGGTTGTCGCGCACCGGCTGTTCGCGCGGGATCGAGGACAGCGAACCGAAGATCACGTGAAAGAAGACCGGCGGGCGCGGATCG
>CALCQB010000293.1 GCA_937897535.1 uncultured Novosphingobium sp.
GCCCACCTTCACCAGCGGACGCTGGTTGATGCAAGACGACTGGTTCGACCGCTTGAACTTGCGCAGGCGATAGATGTCAACGCCCGGCTCGCCCGGTTCCAGGAATTCTGCGAGGGCCAGGGGGTCTGTCCGATCTATCTGATCGACTATCCTATCGTCTCATCCCCCTCGGCGGTGGAAATCCTGCGCGATGCGGTCCAGGCCGGCAAGGCCGAGGTCGGGGTTCAGCTGCACCCGTGGGTCAACCCGCCGTTCGATGAAGAGGTGAACGAGTTCAACACCTTTGTCGGCAATCTGGGTGAAGAGCTTGAAGAGGCCAAGTTCCGCACCCTGCGCGATGCGATCGAGAGCCGGATCGGCGCGCCGCCGCTGATCTACCGCGCCGGGCGTTACGGCGTGGGTCCGCATACGGCCAGAATCCTGTCGCGCGGCGGGATCGCGATCGATACCTCGGTCCGGCCACGGTTCGACTACAGTTCCGGCGGCGGCCCCAACTTCCGCGACTTGCCGATCCGCCCGTGGTGGATCGATCGTAATGCCGGACTGATGGAACTGCCCCTGACCACGGTTTACTGGGGCTTGCTGCGCCAGCTCGGCACCTGGCTTTACTCCAAGATGTGGCGCGTGCCCCGGCTGCGCGGCGCGCTGGCGCGGATCGGCATGCTCGAACGGATTCCGCTGACCCCGGAAGGCGTAACGATCGCAGAAGCGCTGCGCGGGATCGACATTGCGATCGACGAAGGCTTGCCGGTGCTGGTGTTCTCGTTTCACTCGCCTTCGCTCGCCCCCGGATACACTCCCTACGTGCGCGACGAGGACGATCTCGACGCGCTGTACGATTGGTGGCGCAGCGCCTTTGCCTATCTGAAGCAGCGCGGGATTGCGCCGACCCGGGTCAGCGAACTGGTTGACGCGGTCGAGCTTGCCTAACCGGCTTCGCCCCGCTAGGGCCGCGCGGCTAACGCGTGCATGGGCCTGTAGCTCAGTTGGTTAGAGCTGGCCGCTCATAACGGCTAGGTCGCGGGTTCGAGTCCTGCCGGGCCCACCAGCGCGAAGGCAAAACCCCAGGTCGGGGAGTGGCGCAGTCCGGTAGCGCGCCTGCTTTGGGAGCAGGATGTCGCAGGTTCGAATCCTGTCTCCCCGACCAATTTCTCCTTCAGATCCAGACCGCCGCGCGCAACGCGAGCACCAGCGGATGGGCGGCGGCTTGCGGAGTCCAGTGCTCGGCGAAGATCAGGCCGAGGGTGCGGGCCAGATTGAAGTCCGCCAGCTTCACCATCGCCAGTCCATCCCGGCCCAGCGAGCGCGGGGCGACGGTCACCCCCAGCCCGGCCGCGACCAGTTGCAGCGCGCGGTCATCATTGGCCGAGCGCAACGCGAAGCGCGGGCGCACCCCGCGTTCGGTGAAGAACCGGCTGGTTTCGGCCAGCACCTCGCAGGCGCGCCGGGCGATCATGGTTTCGCCCGCGACATCGCTTGCCTCGACCACCGCGCGCCCGGCCAGCGAGTGACCCGCAGGCAAGGCCAGGCAATAGTCATCGCGCAGCAATTCCTCCATCACGCCGCGCCGCTCGCGCGGCAGGATCGTCAGCGCCAGGTCGATCGACCCGCTGCCCAGCGCCGAGTGCAGTTCACGCTCGTTGCCCTCGGTCAGCTCAAGCGGGTCTTCTCCCTGATAGGCCCGCACCGCATCGGCAATCCAGCCGGTTGAAACCGTGTCGAGCACCCCCAGACGCACCGGCCTGCGCGGGACCGGCCGGTTGCCGATCCGGGCGGCGACCTGGTCGAACTCGCGCTCGATCGAGCGGGCCAGCGGCAGCAGCAGGTTGCCGGCCTCGGTCAGGCTGATCCGCCGCCGCTCGCGCACGAACAGGCGCGTGCCGAGCTGTCGCTCGAGCTCGGCGATCCCGCCGGAGAGCGACGGCTGGGCAATATTGAGCGCATTGGCCGCGCGGGTGAAGCTCCCGCTATCGACCACGGCGAGGAACTGGCGAATCTGGGTCCGGCTTAGCATAGGTAAAACCTATTGCATTGTTCGAACAATTCCAGTTTTTCTAATCAGGCTTTCAGGGATAGGATCGCGCGGACACAGACTGGTGAGAGGTTTGAGCAATGCGCGCGACGCCCGATTTCGATTTCGGCCTGACCGAAAGCGCCAAGATGATCCGCGAGGCGGCGGGCCGCTTTGCCGATGAGCAGATCCTGCCGCTCGCTGCCGAAATCGACCGCGAGGACCGCTTCCCGCGCGAACTGTGGGAGCCGATGGGCGCGCTGGGCCTGCACGGGATCACAGTCGAAGAGGAATGGGGCGGACTGGGCCTGGGCTACCTCGATCACGTCATCGCAGTTGAAGAGGTTAGCCGGGCCAGCGGCGCGGTCGGGCTGTCCTATGGCGCGCATTCCAACCTGTGCATCAACCAGATCCGGCGTTGGGGCAATGACGAGCAGAAGGCGAAGTACCTGCCCGGACTGATCAGCGGCGCGCATGTTGGCAGCCTGGCGATGTCCGAGGTCGGAGCCGGATCAGACGTGGTCTCGATGAAGCTCAAGGCCGATCCGGTCGCGGGTGGGTTTCGGCTCAACGGCACCAAGTTCTGGATCACCAACGGCACCTGCGCGGATACCCTGGTGGTCTATGCCAAGACCGCGCCCGAGGCGGCCAGCCGCGGGATCACCGCGTTCCTGATCGAAAAGGACATGCCCGGCTTCAGCATCGGCCAGAAGATCGACAAGATGGGCCTGCGTGGCTCGCCAACCTGCGAACTGGTGTTCGACGATTGCTTCGTGCCTGAAGAGAACGTGATGGGCCCGCTGCACGGCGGGGTCGGGGTGCTGATGAGCGGGCTCGATTACGAACGCGTGGTGCTCGCGGGCATGCAGATCGGGATCATCCAGGCCTGTCTCGACGTGGTCATTCCCTATGTCCGCGAGCGCAAGCAGTTCGGCAAGCCGATCGGCTCGTTCCAGCTGATGCAGGCCAAAGTTGCCGACATGTATGTCGCGATGCAATCGGCGCGGGCCTATGTCTATGCCGTGGCCAAGGCCTGCGACGCCGGGCAGACCACCCGGTTCGACGCGGCCGGGGCAATCCTGCTGGCGAGCGAGAACGCCTTCCGCGCGGCGGGAGAAGCGGTCCAGGCGCTCGGCGGCGCGGGCTATACCAAGGACTGGCCGGTCGAACGCTATCTGCGCGACGCCAAGCTGCTCGACATCGGCGCGGGGACGAACGAGATCCGGCGGATGCTGATCGGGCGGGAACTGATCGGGGCGGC
>CALCQB010000294.1 GCA_937897535.1 uncultured Novosphingobium sp.
GACATCTGGCGTTCCGGTGACTGCCAAGGCCCGCAAACCTGCAGAACCCTGGTGGAAGAGTGCCGTCATCTATGAAATCTATCCGCGCAGTTTCCAGGACAGTAATGGCGACGGCATCGGCGATCTGCGGGGCGTCACGCAGCGGCTCGACTACCTGAAGTCGCTGGGGGTCGACGCAATCTGGATCACCCCGTTCTTCCCCTCGCCCAACGTCGATTTCGGTTATGATGTCTCCGACTATACCAGCGTATCGCCCGAATACGGAACGATCGCGGACTGGGATGTGCTGGCACGCGAAGCCCGCAAGCGGGGCATCCGTATTCTGGTCGACTTCGTCCTCAACCATTCATCGGACCAGCATCCGTGGTTCAAGGAAGCGCGATCGTCCCGCACCAATCCGAAGCGCGATTGGTACGTCTGGCACGATCCCGCCCCTGATGGCGGACCGCCGACCAACTGGAAGTCGATCTTTGGCGGATCGACCTGGGAATACGACAAGACAACGGGGCAATATTACTACCACGTCTTCTACAAACAGCAGCCAGATCTGAACTGGAACAACCCCGAATTGCGCAAGGCCATGCACGATGTGATGCGGTTTTGGTTGCGCCGCGGGGCCAGCGGGTTCCGGCTGGACGCGACGCCCTATCTGTTCGAGGATCCGAGCTGGCCGCAGGACCCCGATGTGGGCTCGGGGCAACCGATTTGGCTGAAACCCTACAACAGCAACCTGTCAACGAACCACGGGGCGCTGCGCGAAATGCGCGCGATTGTTGATAGCTTTCCGGGGAATCCCGTGCTGCTGGGCGAAAACTCGGTCGCGACGTTCGATGGCCTGCGGCAGGTCTACGGGGCCAAGGGTGACGAGATCAATCTGCCGATCAACTTCCTTTATACTGCGGTGAAGCCGCTGGATGCCGGGAAATTCAAATCCAGGATCGACGAAGCCGAGCTCAAGCTCGACGGGTTGCCGCCGGTATTCCATTTCAGCAACCACGACACCACACGGCAATGGACGCGGTTCGGTGACGGGGTCAATGACGAGCAGATCGCCCGTCTGACCGCAGCAATGTCCCTGACCTTGCGAGGCACGGCGCTGATGTATTACGGCGAGGAAATCGGCATGGCCGACCTCAAGCCGGACGAGCTGGCCGATTTCCCGCTCGGCCCAAAACGCATGGTTCGTGACCATCGCGATCCGGTGCGGTCGCCGATGCAGTGGAGCGCAGCTGCGGGCGGAGGCTTCAGCACCGGCGCGCCGTGGCTTCCGCTCTCGCGTACCGCTGCGACCCGCCACGTCGCCCAGCAGCTCGAGGAGCCGCATTCGATCTACCACTGGTACGCCCGCCTGCTCAACTTGCGCAAGACCAACCCCGCGCTGCGTGACGGCAGCTACATTCCGCTCGAATCCGGCAATCCGGGCGTCCTGGCCTATGCCAGGCAGGACCGGGCGGGACAGGGCGTTCTGGTGCTGCTCAACATGAGTGCCCAGCGGCAGGGCCTCAAGATCACTGGCTGGCCCGGAGCCCGACCGCGGTCCGGATCGATCCTGATGAGCAGCACGCCGACAGGGCCGGTCAACCTTACCGATCCGGTGCTTGAGCCCTATGCGTCGGTGCTCGTCAGCTACCGGCTCTGAGAGCACCCGCAACGGGCCCGGACCACGGCAAATCCCGCGCGATCGAATTGGAGTGGCAAAGATGGCGGACAGCGAAGCCCTGCCTTCAATCCAGACCCGCAAATGGACCGCGCGGGATCTCGAAGGTCTGGACGTCCGCAGCCTGACGCGCGCTCCGGTGCTTGGTCAGGATGATATTCATCGGGTCTCCCCGCAGCTTGACGTATGGGATGCCTGGCCGCTGGCCGATGCTGCCGGTCAGCCTGCGGAATGGCGCGGCGGAGAGCTGTGGTTCGCCTTGGCGGCACCGGCCTTCGCGGATCCCGAAGAACGCCATGCGCACGCCAGAATTCACACGTTCCACCGAACCGGCGGTCGCTTTGACCACCTTGGCCAGACGTTCGCCGAGGGATTCACGCCAGGAAGCCGGGAATGGTCCGGCGCTGCCTGCCTCGATGGCTCGCGCGTTTCCCTCTATTTTACGGCTGCCGGTTTCCGCGGAGAATCCCCTCAGACTTACGCCCAGCGCCTGTTTGTCAGCAAGGCCGACCTGTCGGCTGATCAGGACGATCCATTCGAAAACTGGTCACAGCCAAGAGAACTGCTGCAGGCTGGCGGCCCATACATGCGCGCAGATCAACGCGAGGGACGCAGCGGCGAGATCAAGGCGTTTCGCGATCCCTGCCCGTGGCGAGACGAAGATGGGACTAGCTTCGTTCTGTTCACGGCCTCGGCAGCGGCGTCGGCCGGTCGCTCATCGCCGTGCGCGACAACGACCTGGGGGTTCAGGCGTTCGGCGTGTCGGCGGTGCGCACCAAGCTGGCCGGGTTGCTGCTGGCCAAAGGGCAGATGATGGCCACCGCCGAAAGCTGCACCGGCGGCATGATCGCGGCCGCCTGCACCGACCTGGCCGGCTCCAGCGCCTGGTTTGAGCGCGGTTTCGTGACCTATTCCAACGAGGC
>CALCQB010000295.1 GCA_937897535.1 uncultured Novosphingobium sp.
CTCCTTGCCGTCGAGGTAGGCTTCCATCGCATCGTCGTCCTGGTCGATGACCAGTTCGATCAGTTCCATCCGGTACTGCGCGGCTTCGTCAACCAGATCGGCCGGGATATCTTCGTAGAAGAATTCGGCGCCCAGCGCTTCGTCCTTCCAGATGATCGCGCGGTTGTGGACCAGATCGACCAGACCCTTGAGGTCAGCTTCAAGGCCAATCGGAATGTACAGCACGGCCGGCTTGGCGCCGAGGCGGTCGATAATCGACTGTACGCAGTACTTGAAGTTCGCGCCGGTGCGGTCGAGCTTGTTGATGAAGCACATCCGCGGAACGCCGTACTTGTCGGCCTGGCGCCAGACGGTTTCGGACTGGGGCTCGACCCCGGCCACGCCGTCAAAGCAGGCGACCGCGCCGTCGAGCACGCGCAGCGAGCGTTCGACTTCGATGGTGAAGTCGACGTGCCCGGGGGTGTCGATGATGTTGATCCGGTGATCGTTCCAGAAGCAGGTGGTCGCGGCCGAGGTGATCGTGATCCCCCGCTCCTGCTCCTGCTCCATCCAGTCCATCGTCGCGGCGCCGTCGTGGACTTCGCCGATCTTGTAGGACTTGCCGGTGTAATAGAGAATGCGCTCGGTGGTCGTGGTCTTGCCGGCGTCGATGTGCGCCATGATACCGATATTCCGGTACATCGAGAGCGGATGGCTGCGGGCCATGTCGGATTCCTTAGCAGGGTGCGGGTGGGGAGCCTTGCGGCGTCCCCGCCCATATGGTTACGAATGTGACCGTTTGAAGTCTTACCAGCGGAGCTGATCGTCTTTCGCTGCTACCAGCGATAGTGCGAGAACGCGCGGTTGGCGTCGGCCATCCGGTGCGTGTCTTCGCGCTTCTTCACGGCATTGCCGCGGTTGTTGGCCGCGTCGAGCAGTTCGGCCGAAAGCCGCGCCGCCATGGTGGTTTCGCTGCGGTTGCGCGCGGCGGTGATCAGCCAGCGGATCGCGAGGGCCTGGGCGCGCTCGGGGCGAACCTCGACCGGCACCTGGTACGTGGCACCGCCAACGCGGCGCGAACGCACTTCGATCTGCGGCTTCACGTTGGTCAGCGCATCGTGGAACAGCTGGATCGGGTCCGACTTGGCGCGGGTTTCCATGGTTTCCATCGCACCGTAAACGATGCTTTCGGCAACCGACTTCTTGCCGTCCATCATGAGGTTGTTCATGAACTTGGACAGGATCTGATCCTTGAACTTCGGATCGGGCAGGATTTCCCGCTTCTCGGGACGACGACGACGTGACATGTCGCTAATTCCTTCTTCTTCGCTGGCTTCGACTGCCCTTCCCAATTTCGTCACCCTGAACTTGTTTCAGGGCCCATCGGGCGGCTGGCTCTGCCGTATGAATTCCTAGACCTGGGCAGGCGGCGCCATGGATCCTGAAACGAGTTCAGGATGACGGCCTGTCGGGGCCGTCACTTGGGCCGCTTGGCGCCGTACTTCGAACGGCTCTTCTTGCGGTCCTTGACGCCCTGGGTGTCGAGCACCCCGCGCAGCACGTGATACCGCACGCCGGGAAGATCGCGGACACGCCCGCCGCGGATCAGCACAACCGAGTGTTCCTGCAGGTTGTGGCCTTCGCCCGGGATGTACGAAATGACTTCGCGCTGGTTGGTCAGGCGGATCTTGGCGACCTTGCGCAGCGCCGAGTTCGGCTTCTTCGGGGTCGTGGTGTAGACGCGGGTGCAAACGCCGCGCTTCTGCGGGTTCTGCTCCATCGCAGGGACCTTGGACTTGGTCTTCTGCGGGACGCGGCCCTTGCGGACCAGCTGGTTGATAGTGGGCATTAAAGACTTCACCTTGCTAAGGGCCGCAGCGGCCAGGTGAGGCGAAGCCGAATCGCGAATGCGCCGATCGCGGGGACGGGCCCCGCCGGACTGCTTTCACGAGCCGAAAACGCTCCACCCGGCTGAAAAGACCGGGTTACTTTGACGGGTTACCCTTGCGAGAAGGACGCACCGGCAATGTTCAGCTCAACCGGGGGTTACCCCGGAAGTGGCGGCCCTTAGGGCGGATGTTGGATTAGGTCAAGCAGAGGGATTGAGAGGAGGAGGTCATTCGCTGACATTGCCGTCACTTTCGATAGAGTAGTGTGAGGCTAAGGATGATGCCAAACCCCACAAGCTCAGCGAAAGCGGACCAACCAAGGCAAGCTGTCCAAGCAATCGTCCATGCCTCCTGTTTGACCCACATCAATGCGTGCCCATCGCGGAAAACTGTATGGGTTGTTCATGGAAGATACTGGCAAATTCCGCTTTCTTGCACTTCCGCTTGTCGCTTTGGCGCTCACGTTGGCAGTCGAAGCTGGAGGACAGGCGCTGAAAGGGCCGATGCTCGATGCCTGCCTCACTCAGCCCTCCGCGCCTTGTTTGCTCGATCTGGCGGTAGCCGAGCGCGATGCTTTCCATCGCCGGTCAGCTAGAGATGAGGCGTTCAATCGCGATCGCTGGTTGCAACAGATGGCAATTGTCGAGATTCATGCAAACAGGCTGTTGCAGGCTTCAAACTATCTCGCGCAGATTCCGCAAGGGGAACTTCGCGACATGGTCGTCGGTATTGATGGCGAGTTTGAGCCACTGCCCCAAGGGCTTGATGCGCAAGGCGTGATAGCGCGAACGCTGGAAGCCAACGCCACGGCTGAGCTACAGCCGAACGAGACGGTGGGAAAGAGCTTCGATCGCCGGGCGGAGGCTGCCTGGCTGTTGCTGGCTTTCGGCCATCGCAGCAAGGCCGATGCAGTACTGCGATCAACCACGAGCGATTTTGTCGGTCGGCTGAAGGCTGGCGACAAGGAGGTCATGGTCGCCGCCTCGACGCTGATGCAGGCGCTGATTGCGCTAGCCGATCCAGTGCTCGTCGAGCAATTAGCAGAGATATTGACGGACACATCCGCCGGAACGGGGGATCAGGCTGAATATGTTGAAGGCGAACGACTGCGCGCTCTGCGCGACTTTCGTTTGTCGCGGATCAGGAACCAGACGGCAAGCAATCCGGCCAGCGTGGCGCTGGAGCCTGGTGACGATGATTACGTGAAGGGCTACGTGGCGCTAGCCTGGGCGCTCTCGGGTGATACCGCAAAGGCCGTCGATTTGCTGCAAAGCGTTGATCTGCCATCGCAGGCGGTCGATTTTTTGGTGTCAGATCTGCTCAAGCGTGATCGGCCAGATACGGCGCTGGCGCTTGCCGAACTAGCACAGTCCGATGAGCAGCGTTCCTATCTCCTGTCTCAAGTCTGTTCCTACCTTGTCGACAAGGGTCGCCTTGAGCAGGCCGAGGTACTTTTGGATCGGATCAATGTTCCCGGTGAGCGGGCCGACCTGTTGATCGCGATAGCGCAGCGCCGGGCCGATAGCGGCGAAATCGAAGCGGCTCGCATGTTACTGACTAAAGGCCTGGCTGCGCTCGCCCAAATAAGTGAGCCGAACAGGAAGCTGATGTTGAGCCTCGATGCCGCGTCTGTCCAGACGGCACTGGGCGACCGCGTGGCGGCCCGCCAGTTGGTCGATGCAGGGTTATCGGTACTGCGGGACTTGAAGGGCGAAACCGATCCGCTGGACCAATTCGCCTTCGCCGTGCGCGCGGCAACAGTGCTGGCCGAGCTCGGAGATGGGAGCCGGGCGCTCGATCCGATCTTGCAGGTAACGCGGCCAGGCGAAGATGAGGACAAGGTCTATGGCGCGATCTTGGTCGCCCAGGCGCTGGTAGGACGGAATCGAGCCGACTTGGCCCGCGCCATCTTGCTATCCACATTGCGCGACAATGTCGCCCGGCCGAGCATCAATCATGAAGATTGGTCGATGCTGTTTCCAGAAATGGCAAATACTTGGTTAGCCTCGGAAAAGGCAAAAGGTGTTGTCGGCGGGCTGTTACGGTCCGCAACGACCAGCCTGCAGCCGCATCCTGGTGATGCAGGGCAGCCAATTCGAACGCCTGTCCGGTAGGACAAAGAAAGTTGCCATGCTGTCGGCCGTTTCGGCCTTGATGAATGACGAGCAGCATTCGGGTGATGATGATCGGAAAGCCGCCGTTCCGGATCGTCCAACAAACCCAACACCCCCGACAATCCATTTTCCTACACCCCCCAGCCCCTGCTATCCGGTCCCTCCAACCGGGGGATATATCCAACACGGCCCGGAGCTTATCCCGCCATGGCAGACAAATCGGGCAAGCCCGCGCTGGCTTGCGCCTCGCCCCGCCCTTCCCGCCGGACCAGCCGCACCGCGTTCACCGGGCCGCCGCCCGAGCCGGACGATCCGCTGTTGCAGTTCGCGCCTTATCTCCACCCGGCGCCGCGCGGGAACTCGATCACGCCGGACAAACAGCGCAAGTTCATCGCCACGC
The DNA here is from genome assembly GCA_937897535.1 of uncultured Novosphingobium sp. Classification (GTDB taxonomy): domain Bacteria; phylum Pseudomonadota; class Alphaproteobacteria; order Sphingomonadales; family Sphingomonadaceae; genus Novosphingobium. The sequence continues at coordinate 4,383 of CALCQB010000295.1, forward strand.
TCGCCGCGACGGGGATCGTCAGCCAGGCGGCGCGGCGGATCGGCAAGAGCCTGGAGGCGCTGTACAAGCTGCGGCATCGGCCCGGCGCGGAGCATTTTGCTGCGGCGTGGGATGCGGCGGTGGAGCGTGGGCTCACCCGGCTGGAGGACTGCGCGCTGGAACGCGCGCTGCACGGCACGGCCACTCCGATCGTTCGCAACGGCCAAATCGTTGACTGGTACGGCAAGCCCGACAACGGGATGCTGCGCTTCCTCCTCCAGCAAAGGCTGCCGCAGCGCTATGGCGGCAAGGCGGTCGGCCCGGGGCATCCGCTGTGGGACACCGTGCGCGAGGCGGTGCTGGCCGATCCGGCGACCCAGGCGCGCGAGCGGAACTTGCGTGAGGCGCTGACCACAGCGCAGCGCGAGGCCAGGCATTACGAGCGCGCCGAGGCCGAACTGATGGGCGAGGTCGAGCGGCTCGAGCGCGAGCTCGCGGTGGCGCGCGGCGACATCGAGCGGCTCGAACGGATCCTCGCGGCTTAGCGCACCCCGGTCAGAGCGCGAAGCTCGGCCGCTCGGCCAGGCGGGCGCGCCAGGCGGCGATGGCGGGGCGGCCTTCGTTGACATCGACCTTGATCCAGCCGGCGAAATCGAGCGCGACCCCGGCGGTGATGTCGGCGAGCGAAAAGCTGTCGGTCGCGACCCAGGTCCGCCCGGTCATGTGCTCCTCGAACCGGTCGAGAAAGTGCAGCAGCCGCGCCCGGCCGCGTTCGGCCAGTTCGGGGATCTGGGCATAGTTGTTGGGGCCGGGCAGTGCGCGGTCGATCATGCCCTTGGACTTGTTGCGCAGCACTTCGGCGATCGCCATGAAGCATTCGCCCTCCAGCTTGCTGTTCCAGCTGGCGATCGCGGCCTTCTCGAGCGGGGTGGTGCCGAGCAGCGGCGGCGCGGACTGGACCGCCTCGGCCCAGGCGGCAATCCCGGCATTGTCGGTCAGCACCGCGCCATCATCAAGCACCAGCGCGGGGACGGTGCAGGCCGGGTTGATCGCGCGGAATTCGGGGGTGAGCTGCTCGCGCTGTGACAGGTCGACCATCGTCACGTCATGCGCGATGCCCTTTTCCGCCAGCACGATCCGCGCGCGGCGCGGGCTGGGTGCGGGCGTGCAATCGTAGAATGTCGGCATGGAGCTCTCCCTGCGGGTGCGCCAATCGCCTCCGCGATCGGCTGGCAACACCGGCCCGCTCCCCCGGCCCGACCACCCACAGGGTAACCTTAACGGGTGGTCGGGCCGGGGGAGCGGGCCGGT
>CALCQB010000296.1 GCA_937897535.1 uncultured Novosphingobium sp.
GAAGGACGCTGAACCAATGACCGGGCGAGATGCTCCGGAAAATCCAAGACCTACATCGTAGAGTTCCGCGCTGGCGAGAAGGCCACCATTGTTGTCCCCGCCCACGACGAGCAGCTTGCCGTTGGGCAGCAGGGTCGAGGTGTGAAATCGGCGGCTGGCGGCAAGCGAGCTTGTGTCGGTCCAGGTGCCGGTTGCGGGATCGTAGAGTTCAGAACTGGCTAGAGGACCGCTGTAGTATCCCCCCGCGACGAGCAGCTTGCCGTTGGGCAGCAGCGTAGCGGTGTGCCACAGGCGGGCGGTGGCGAGCAAGCCGGTGGCGGTGTTCGCCGGGCACGAGTGCGCGCAGGTGCCGACGAACCTGGCGGCCTGCGACACGCTGATCGAGCAGATGATCCCGACCGACAAGCTGGCCACCAGCTATGTGCTCGCGGCCTCGAAGGCGGCGGGTCGCGACGCGGAGGCGCGGCGATGCGCGGCGAAGAGGATCAGCCCGCCGAGTGCCGCGACCGCTTCCGAGACAACCTTCGCCGGCGCGTCCGGCTGCGTCATGTCCCCCAGAAGCACCACGGCCACGCCGCCGCGTGCTGCTACGCGTTTGAGCGCAGGTGCCAATTCGGCCAACACGTTTTCTTGTGGGTGTTCGCGGTTGCCATAGGTGGACTCGATCAACACCGTGTCCGGCTTCTTCGCGATCACGCGGCCGTCGAGGTTGTCGACGCCCCACTTCGACCACATCCCGCCCTGACCGCTGTTGACCACCTTCGTCCGGCCCGGCCAGCGCCTGGGCGGAGACCAACAGCGGCTCCTTGGCCACTTCGTCGACCTTGTTGAGCACCAGGATCTTGCGTTCCGGGCGCTCCTTGAGGCTGTTCAGGATCGGCTCGAGGTAATCGAGCTTCTTCTTGCGGCCATCGACCACCAGCAGGATCGCATCGGCCTCGGCCGCGCCGTCCCACGCGGCGTTGACCATCGCCCGGTCGAGCCGGCGTTTGGGTTCGAACAGTCCGGGGGTATCGGCGAGGATGATCTGGGTCTCGGCGGCGTCGGTCCTGGCCAGCGCGATCCCCATCAGCCGGGCGCGGGTGGTCTGGGCCTTGGCGCTGACGATCGCGACCTTCTGCCCGACCAGCGCATTTACCAGCGTGCTCTTGCCCGCATTGGGCGCGCCGAGAACGGCAACCAAGCCGCAGTGCTGAGTCATCCAAACCTCTTCATGAAAGCTTCCGCCGCGGCCGTTTCGGCGTCGCGCAGACTGGTGCCGGTGGCTTCGGCTTCGCCCACGCCGTGTACGCTGACCGCGACCAGAAAGCGAGCGGCGTGATCCGGGCCAGAGCGTTCGACCAGGCGGTATTCAGGAACCTTGCGGCGGTTGCCGGCGGCCCATTCCTGCAGCGCCGACTTGGGATGCTTGGACTTGCCGGCCTTGCCCGCGACCATGTCGGCCCACAGGCGGCGGACCATGTCGGCGGTAGCGTCGAAGCCTTGGGTGACAAAGCTCGCGCCGATCAGCGCTTCCATTACGTCACCCAGGATATTGTCGCTGTCATGCCCGCCATCGTCGCGGGCCTGCTTGCCGAGCCGGACGTGCTGGCCAAGCCCGATCTGGCGCGCGACCTTGGCGCAGGTGCTGCGGCTGACCAGCGCGTTGAGCCGCTGCGAGAGCTTGCCTTCGTCGCCGGTGTCGAGCTTGAACAGCCAGTCGGCGATCACCATGCCGAGCGCGCGGTCGCCCAGAAACTCCAGCCGCTGGTAATCGCGCGCCGCGCCGGTGCTGCCGTGAGTCAGCGCCTCGAGCCACAGCGCCTCGTCGACCGGAGGCCGGCCGGCGATGGCGGTGAGGAAGGCGTGGGTTTCGGTGCCTAGCATTGCCACTGAAGCCGTATAGCCCCTCCCCGATGGGGAGGGGTTGGGGTGGGGGTTCTACCGCGATGTCGTACCCCCACCCCCGGCCCCTCCCCATCGGGGAGGGGGGGAGCAAGGGTAAGGCGCTTACCCTTCAAAATGTCCCGCCGATGCGGTCCCAGCGGGCGGCGGTGAACCAGGTCCACGGTTTGAGCCATTCGGCCCCGCCATCGGTCGACCACATCATCACCGTCGCGCGGCCGATCACGTTGTCGACCGGCACGAACCCGATCCCGCCGCCGACTTCGGCCGGGAAACGGCTGTCTTCGGAATTGTCGCGGTTGTCGCCCATCAGGAACAGGTGGCCTGCGGGAACCACATAGGGCTGGGTATCGTCCGAAGGCTTGTTGAACAGGTCGAGCACTTCATAGCTCTTGCCCTCGGGCAGGGTCTCCTTGAAGCGCGGATAGGCGCAGACGTCGAGGCCTTCGGCGTTCTTGGCCTCGAAGCTGGTCGACAGGCAGTGGGTGTTGGGGCTGACTGGAACCTCGAACGGGGCCATCGTCTGCTTGGGGATCGGCTTGCCGTTGAGCCAGACCTGGCCGGCCTTCATCTGGATGGTATCGCCGGGCAGTCCGATCACCCGCTTGATCCAGTCATCCTGGCCGAGCGGCGGGTTCTTGAACACCACCACGTCGCCGCGCGCGGGCAGCGAGGCGAGCACCCGGGCATCGGGCAGCAGCGGCAGGCCGAACGGCAGCGAGCGCTTTGAATAGCCGTAGGGCCACTTGGCCAGCAGCAGATAGTCCCCATTGAGCAGCCGCGGCAGCATCGATTCGCTGGGGATGTAGAACGGCGCAAAGATGAAGCTGCGGAACACCATCACGATGATCGCCAGCTTGAGTACGAAGACCGGAAAC
>CALCQB010000297.1 GCA_937897535.1 uncultured Novosphingobium sp.
ACGGCGGGGTCTTTGCGATCAACATCCAGTAACAGCAGTCCGGTAACCGGGGACTGCTAACCGCGGCGCGGCCTTTGGCGCGTCGCACCGATTTCCAATCGGCCGCAGCAGTCATGCGGCATCAGCGGTATTTTTGACATGAAACCCACAGTCGTTATCGTCGGCAGACCCAACGTCGGAAAGTCGACGCTGTTCAACCGGCTGACCCGAACCCGCGAGGCAATCGTGGTGGACGCGCCGGGGATTACCCGCGACCGCCATTACGGTGAAGGCAGGGTCGGCAACAAATCCTATCTCGTCGTGGATACCGGCGGTTTCGAGCCGGTCACCAAGGAAGGCATTTACCACCAGATGGCGCGGCAGACGCGGCAGGCGGTAGACGAGGCCGATGTCGTGCTGTTCATTGTCGATGCGCGCGCCGGATTGACCGCGCAGGATCGCGAGATCGGTGAGGAACTGCGCCGCAGCGGTCGCAGGATCTGGGTCATCGTCAACAAGGCCGAGGGTATGAATTCGGCAATGTCGACTGCCGAATTCCACGCGCTGGGACTGGGTGAGCCGCTGGCGATCTCCGCGGCGCATGGCGAATATGTCAGTGATTTGATGGATCTGGTGCTGGAGGAGTTTCCGGCGCCGGATCGCGACAAAGAAGACGAATCCAGGCATCCCAAGATCGCCATCGTCGGACGCCCGAATGTCGGCAAGTCGACACTGGTCAATGCGCTGCTGGGCGAGGAACGGGTGGTGGTGCGATGAGCGATGGTGGTCAGGAGCTTGGGATCAACCTGTTCGATCCGGCTGTGCAGCAGTGCCCCTATGACGCCTATCGGACCCTCAGGGATCAGGCTCCGGCCTATCGCCAGCCGGGGACGAACATCTACATCGTGACGCGCTACGAGGACGTGCGGCGGGTGCTGCTCGATACCGAGAATTTCCCGAGCAGCCCCAAGACCGCCGGGCTCCAGACGCTCTCGGCCAATGTCGAGCGGCAGAAGAAGGTGGTCACGCGCTTCAAGGAGCGCGGCTGGCTGCCCGAGCCGACGCTGAGCGGGCGCGACGATCCGAACCACAAGCAGATGCGTGCGATGTTCAACGAGGCGTTCAAGCCGAGCCGGATCAAGGAAATCGATCCGCTGGTGGAAACGCTGGCCTACGAACTGATCGACGGGTTCGTCGCCGATGGACGCTGCGAATGGGTCAGCCAGTTCTGCGTGCCGCTGCCGCTCTACATCATCGGCGAGCAGATGGGCGCGAAGCGCGAGGACATGTGGAAGATCAAGCGCTGGACCGACGCCTTCTTCAAGCGCATCTCGATGATGCTGCCCGAGGAAGACGAGATCGAGATGGTCGACCGCGAGATCGAGGCGCAGCACTATTTCCAGCCGATCTTCGACCGCCTGCGCGCGCAGCCCGACGATTCGCTGATCTCGGTGCTGGTCAACACCGTGATCGAGGGCTGGGGCCGGCCGCTGACCAACGAGGAACTTCACGCCGAGATGATGGCCGATACCTTCGTCGGCGGCAGCGAGACGACGACCAATGCGCTGGCGGCAGGGATGAAGCTGCTGATCGAGAACAAGGACGTCTGGCACAAGCTGAAGTCCGATCCCGAGCGCTACATGAAGACCTTCGTGGAGGAGGTCGTCCGGCTGGAAGACGTCGCGGCGGCCCGACTGACGCCGCGCGATCCAGTCGAGCTCCCGCAGCTCCTCGTGCGGGTCGATCCGGACATTCGAGTCCGAGCCGATGCAAAGCTCGATGCCGCTGAACTCGCCGCCTATTCGATGACGGCCAACGTGCTGCTCAACCTGGATGAAGTCGTAACACGCCAATAGCCCATCCCCCTTTCTTGCCATGAATCTTCAAGACACCCTCAACCGTCGTGCCTTCCTCCAGCGCACGCACTTCCTCCAGCGTGAGTGGATTGCCCTCGATGGCGGTTGAACTGTGAGTATTGCGCGCCCGGGTGTCCTTTTGCAGTGCGGGAATCCACGGCACTTGCACCGCCGC
>CALCQB010000298.1 GCA_937897535.1 uncultured Novosphingobium sp.
CAGCTGCGCCAGGACAACAAGCTCGGCACGCTGTGGAACATGGTCGGGTTCCAGACCAAGCTCAAATATGCCGATCAGGTTCGCCTGTTCCGCACGATCCCGGGGCTGGAGAACGCCGAGTTCGCGCGGCTTGGCGGGCTTCACCGCAACACCTTCCTCAATTCGCCGGTGCTGCTTGACCGGCAGCTGCGGCTGAAGAGCGCGCCGCATGTCCGCTTTGCCGGGCAGATCACCGGCTGCGAAGGCTATGTCGAAAGCGCCGCGATCGGCTTGCTCGGCGGCCTGATGACCGCGGCCGAGATCGCCGGGCGAGACTGGACCGCCCCGCCGCGCACGACCGCAATCGGCGCGCTGCTCTCGCACATCACCGGCGATGCCGAGGCCGAGAGCTATCAGCCGATGAACGTCAATTTCGGGCTGTTTCCCCCGCCGGACGAGGCCGTGCGCAAGAAGCAGCGCAAGCAGGCCTATACCGAGCGGGCCAAGGCCGATCTGGCCGCCTGGCTGACCGCCGCCTAATCAGCAGCGACAAGCCGGTTTCTTGACCACCTTGGGTTTGGTGGTGGCAAATTCGGGCCGCGTCAGGTTGCCATTGCCGTCGGCGTCGGCCTTCTTGAACTTGTTGGTGGTGGTCACCGCCCATTCTTCAAAGCTCAGCAGGTTGTTGCCGTCCTTGTCGAGCTTGCGAAAGGCGATGACCCGCGGCTGCAATGCCTCGGTCCGGCTGATCAGGTTGTCGCGGTTGCGGTCGATCCGGTTGAAGCGCTTCTCTTCGCGGCCCGCTTCGTTGGCGGCGGGCAGCGCGGCTCCTTGCAGACCGTCGCCGTCCTCGTCCGGGATTTCTTCGAGCGGGGCGCTGAACGGCTGCTCGGCGGCGATTGGCGGGGGCGGCGGCGCGGCAGCCTCGGTCGCCGCCTGACCCTGCCACCAGAACATCCCGGAACCGGCCAGAAGCAACGCGGATACGGCACCCAGGACCAGCCGGTTCATCGTCGAATCCTCCGAAGTAATAATCCCAGCCTAACTTACCTGCCGAACAAGCCAAGCCTCATGGCGCAAATTGTGTCGCCGAAACTGCCAAGTAAGGGTCCAGCCCCTTGCTTGCGACGGGCCAGCCCATGCAGCACTGCCAAGGGCCGCAGTGTGCGCGGCAGCTTGGCCGGGGACCAGTCTTGCCCGGCAGCGATTGCCCGAACCCGGGACGCTTCATCCGCGTCAGAGGTTTTCGCCGCCAGATCGGCCAACGCCCAGTTGCGACCGAACCGTTCGGCTGCAGCAGCGAAAGGGCCGGCCCCCAGCCGTTCCGCCAGCGCGGCAAAGGCTGCGCCGCGCCCCTTGGCAAAGGCCTGGATCGCGGCATCGGGAATTGGCGGCTCGGCCAGCAGCGCTTCCCAGCCATCGACCAGCGCGACCAGTGCACCGCGCCGGTCACCCCAGGGCGCCAGCAGCGCCAGCACCGGTTCGTCGTGATGAAAGCCGCCGGGCGCTTCGCCCAGACGGTCGCGCCACCAGGCCAGTCGCAGCTGGGTCAGCAGCGGCTCGCGGCCCTGCCCGACCAGCCGGGACAGCCGCAGATCGAGCAGGAACACTGCCAGGATGTCGGCCCGCGCGGGCCCCGGCGCATAGGCCAGGGCCAGTCTGCGTTCGGGCGGCAGTTCATCAAGCAGCGGGGCAAGGTCCATCCCCGCCTGCCCTAATGCCCGGATCGAAAGCTGCAAGTGCTGCAAGAACTTGCCGGAATTCGTTCGGTGTTATCGGTGTGTTAACCCTGACCCTAGAGGGACTGGTGACCAAGCCGCTCTATTGGCAACTCACTTGGATTCAAATTCGGGGGCACCATGCTCAAATCGATTCGCCGCACTCTCAGCGCACTGAAGAGCAATACCAGCGGCAACGCGATGCTGATGGTGGCGCT
>CALCQB010000299.1 GCA_937897535.1 uncultured Novosphingobium sp.
AATCCAGAGCCGCGCAAACCGCCCTGGATTGCTTCGCTTCGCTCGCAATGACGAAGGTTTGTGTGGGCAGCACGAACTGATGCCCCCACCCCGCATCCTTGCGATCGCCGGATCCGACAGCTCGGGCGGTGCGGGCATCCAGGCTGACATCAAGACGATCACCATGCTGGGCGGCTATGCGATGACCGCGATCACCGCGATCACCGCGCAGAACACGCTGGGCGTTACCGCAGTCGAGGTCCTCTCGCCCGAACTGATCGCGGCCCAGATCGATGCCTGCGCCTCGGACATCGGGGTCGATGCGGTCAAGATCGGGATGCTGGGTTCGCCCGCGATCGCAGCCGTAGTTGCCGACCGGATCGCGGCGCTTGGCGTGCCGATCGTGTTCGATCCGGTGATGGTCGCGACCAGCGGGGCGGCTCTGGCCGATTCCGCGACCATCGCCGGGTTCGAGCGGCTGATGCGGCTCGCCACCCTCACCACCCCCAATGTTGCCGAACTGGCGGCGCTGGGCGGACACGAAGCGATGGCCGCGCGCGGCGTGGCCTACCTTGCCAAGGGCGGCGATGGCACCAGCGAGCGGGTCGAGGACGTACTGTGCCTGCCCGGCGCAGCTCCGCACGTTATGGCCGGCACCCGGATCCACACCCGCCACACCCACGGCACCGGCTGCACCCTGTCGAGCGCGATCGCCACCTATCTCGGGCGCGGGCTGGAATTGCCCGAAGCGATCGACCGGGCCCGGCTGTTCGTCCGTTCGGCCTTGCGCGCCGCCCCCGGCTTTGGAGCCGGCAGCGGGCCGCTCGGCCACACCGAAGCCAGGGGGTAGAGCGGCGGCTGGGAAATGCGAATCGCCCTACGCCAAACCCGTCTTTCCTGAGCTTGTCGAAGGACTGTCTTTTTCTTCGTGCCGCTGCGCACTGCCGCAAGAAGGACAGTGCTTCGACAAGCTCAGCATGGACGGAGTTGGTTCAGACCAAGGCTCGATGCACCAAGGTTTTTCCATTCACGCGTTGCTTCCGCCGTCAGACGTAACAACACACGTTAATCCAGTCCGTAGAACTCGCGGATGACCGCCCACGCGTCCTCGGCGCTCTCGACCCAGTGGAACAGCTTCAGGTCATCGGCGTTGATCACGCCTTCCTCGGCCAGCGCCTCGAAATTGATCACCCGAGTCCAGAATTCGCGTCCGAACAGCAGGATCGGGATCGGCTTCATCTTGCCGGTCTGGATCAGGGTCAGCAGCTCGAAGAACTCGTCAAAGGTCCCGAACCCACCCGGGAACACCGCCACTGCCCGCGCCCGCAGCAGGAAATGCATCTTGCGCAGCGCGAAGTAGTGGAACTGGAACGCCAGCCGCGGGGTGACATAGGCATTGGGGGCCTGTTCGTGCGGCAGGACGATGTTGAGCCCGATCGTTTCGGCCCCGGCCTCGACCGCGCCGCGGTTGGCCGCTTCCATGATCGACGGACCCCCGCCCGAGCAGACCACGAACTGCCGCATTCCCTGCTCGACGATCCCGCAGCTGCTGGCGATATGGGCGAGCTTGCGCGCTTCGTCATAGTAATGCGCCTTGGCCGCAAGCCGCTCGGCGATCGCTTTCTTCTCTGGCGCGGCATTGGCGACCAGCTCGGCCGCCGTTTCGGGCGAGGGAATCCGGGCCGAGCCATAGCAGACCAGGGTCGAGCCGATGTTGGCCTCATCGAGCAGCATCTCACACTTGAGCAGTTCGAGTTGGAACCGGACCGGCCGCAGCTCCTCGCGCAGCATGAAGTCGTTGTCGCGGAACGCCAGCTTGTAGGCCGGGCTGCGGGTTTGCGGGGTGGAGTGATCCTGCGATTCGACAAAGCCGGCTTCCTGCTCGGCCTTGTAGAAGCGGCGATGGTGGAGCCGCTTTTCCTTGTCCTGTTCTGTCATTGCGCCCTTTTCGCCTGTCCTGCGGCGGCTGTCAAAACCTGGGCTCGAAAAGACCGAACCCGGCGCTCAAAACGAGGCCGGGTGGGGTAGGTTCCGCTAAGAAATGGATGCCCGACAAGGACTCGAACCTTGATTGACGGAGTCAGAGTCCGCTCTCTTACCATTAGAGGATCGGGCAATCAGGGGCGTGCCTCTAGTCGCGTGTTCGGCCGACGTCAAGCTTGATGGGCGGGGCGGGATTGACCGCCCCTTGCCCCTTTGCCCGGACCGGTCTAGCATCAGGTCAGGTATGCGGCCCGCTGGCCGCGTGAAAACGATAAAGAGTGTGATTGACATGGCGGACTATTCTCCGCCGCCGCGTGGTGACAAGGGACAGAATGCCGACCGGCAGGGGAGCGCCACAAGTTGCGATTCCACTGCCATTCCGCCCCCCCAAGACCCCGGTGGCCCCGGCCGGCCCGAACCCGCCGCCTGGCAGCAGGCGCAGCGCAGCGCCCCGTTCCACCGCCAGGCCTTTGCCGCGATCGACCTTGGCACCAACAATTGCCGCCTGCTGATCGCCCGCCCGCAAGGTGAGAACTTCGTGGTGGTCGATGCCTTCAGCCGGGTGGTCCGGCTGGGCGAAGGGCTGGCCCAGACCGGCCGGCTGAGCGATCTGGCGATGGACCGGGCGCTCGGCGCGCTGCAGATCTGCGCCGACAAGCTCAAGCGCCGCAACGTCCACCTGGCACGCTCGGTCGCGACCGAAGCCTGCCGCCGGGCCGAAAACGGCGCGGACTTCATCGCCCGGGTGCGCGAGCAGACCGGGATCATGCTCGACATCATCAGCGCCAAGGAAGAGGCGCGCCTTGCGGTGCTGGGCTGCCACCTGCTGCTCGAATCGGGGGAAGGCCCGGCGATGGTGTTCGATATCGGCGGCGGTTCGACCGAGCTGGTGCTGGTCGAGACCCGGCCCGACGACACCCCGCTGATTCACGATTGGCAATCGGTGCCGTGGGGCGTGGTTTCGCTGACCGAAAGCTGCCCGGCCGAGCCGGACGATGCCGTGGGCCGCGCCGCGCGCTATGAGCAGATGAAGACGCTGGTCCGGGATAGCCTGGCCCCGTTCGCGACGCGGGCCAGGGACTGGCTCGAGCAGTCGGGCAAGGCCGATGGGCTGCGCCTGCTGGGGACCAGCGGCACGGTGACCACACTCGCCAGCCTGCACCTGGAACTGCCGCAGTATGACCGCAGCCTGGTCGACGGACTGATTGTCGAGACCCCTTCGATGCTGGGGCTGTGCCAGTCACTGGCGCGGATGACCCCGGCCGAACGCCGCGCCCAGCCCTGCATCGGGCGCGAGCGGTCCGATCTGGTGGTGGCCGGCTGCGCGATCCTTGAGGCGATCATCGAACTGTGGCCGGCTCAGCAGTTGGGGGTGGCCGATCGCGGCATCCGCGAGGGTATCCTGCGCGGGCTGATGGCCTCGGGCGGGGCAGGCGACCGCGCCCGCGCCGCGCTGCGCCGGATGAAACGGGGTGAAGGGTGAGCAGATCCGGCAAGGACCCGAACGAGCGGCTGCGGACCGGCAAGAAACGCAGCACCAGCTCGGCCCGCTGGCTGACCCGCCAGCTCAACGATCCCTACGTCAAGCAGGCCAAGGCCGAAGGCTGGCGTAGCCGCGCCGCGTTCAAGCTGCTCGAGCTCGACGAGAAATACGCCCTGATCAAGGGATCGAAACGCGTGGTCGACCTCGGCATCGCGCCGGGCGGGTGGAGCCAGGTGGTGCGCAAGCGCAATCCCAAGGCGGCAGTCGTGGGCATCGACCTACTGCCAACCGAGCCGATCGAAGGGGTGACGATCTTCGAGATGGACTTCATGGCCGACGAAGCCCCGGCCGCGCTGACCGAAGCGCTGGGCGGCGCGCCCGACCTGGTGCTGTCCGACATGGCCGCCAACACCGTCGGTCACAAGCAGACCGATCACTTGCGCACAATGGGTCTGGTCGAGACCGCCGCCGATTTCGCGATCCAGCACCTCAGCCCCGGCGGCGCGTTTGTGGCCAAGGTCCTGGCCGGCGGGACCGACACCGAGCTGCTGGCGCTGCTGAAGAAGCATTTCACCACGGTCAAGCACGGCAAGCCCCCTGCGAGCCGCAAGGATTCGTCCGAATGGTATGTGATCGCACAGGGGTTCAAGGGCTGACAACGCAAAAGGGCGGAGCCTTGCGGCCCCGCCCCTTCGTGTTTCGCTGAAGCGCGGCCTTACTTGGCGGTCTTCAGGTAGGCGATGATGTTGGCGCGTTCCTGGGCGTCCGAGAGACCGGCGAAGGTCATCTTGGTGCCGGGGGCGAACTTCGCCGGGTCGGTCAGCCAGGCGTCCATCGTGGCGTCGTCCCACTTGCCGCCCTTGGCCTTGAGCGCATCGGAGAAGGCATAGCCGCCGCGGCCCTGGGCCACGCTCTCGCCGTAAACCCCGGCGAGGTTCGGGCCGATCCCGTTGGCCCCGCCCGGATCGGCGTTGTGGCAGGCGGCGCACTTGGCGAAGCTCTTCTGGCCCTTGGCGGCATCGCCGACCACGGCAACGGCGGCCGGTTCGGCCCCCGCAGCGGGTGCGGCCGGAACCGGCGGCAGCGGCAGGTTCGAACCCTTGGAATTGAGATAGACCATCAGGTTGGCGCGTTCCTGCGGATCGGACAGGCCAGCGAAGCTCATCTTGGTGCCCGGGGCGAACGCGGCCGGGTTGGTCAGCCAGGCGTTCAGCGTGGTCCAGTCCCACTTGCCGCCCTTGCCCTTGAGCGCATCGGAGAAGGCATAGCCGCCGCGGCCCTGGGCAATGCCTTCACCCAGCACGGCATAGAGGTTCGGGCCGAGGCCATTGGCCCCGCCCTGATCGGCGTTGTGGCAGCTGGCGCATTTGGCGAAGGTCTTTTCACCCTTGGCCGCATCGCCCTTGGCCAGATAGGCTTCGAACGGGGTGGCGTCGGCCTTGCCGCCTTCGCCTTCCTGGACGACTCCGGCGATCTCGTAACCCATCTTCTCGGGCCGCTGGTGCTTGTCGGCGTGAAAATAGCGCGTGCTGACCGCCGAGAGGCCGAGCAGGACGATGCCGGAAAACAGCGTCCATCCGGCAGTTGTGTTGAAACGGTCTGACATATCGTGCCCCGTTGAGAATATAGCTGACTGGTTTGCGGGCCGCTCTAGTGTCGCGCCGCGCAGTGCGCAAGGGGCATTGCGGCCCTGCGAAATGCCCCCTAGCCACTGTCCCCATGTTTTGCCGGCAGGTGAGACGGCGGGAGGACGCGAGCGCATGACCTGGAAGGGCGAAATCGAGGAACTGCGGACCCGCCGCAAACTGGCCGAGGCGATGGGCGGCGCGGAAAAGGTCGCGCGCCAGCACGGCCGCGGCAAGCTCGATGCGCGGGCCCGGATCAAGGGGCTGGTCGACCCCGGCAGCTTTCGTGAAATCGGAAAGATCGCCGGCAAGGGCAGCTATGACGAGAACGGCAAACTGCTGGACCTTGCCCCGTCGAACCTGATCTTCGGCCGCGCCAATATCGAGGGCCGCCCGGTGGTGGCCAGCGCCGACGATTTCACCGTCCGCGGCGGCGCGGCCGATGCCGCGATCAAGCGCAAGTTCGAACAGTGCGAGCTGATGGCGCACAGCCTGAAAATCCCGCTGATCCGGATGATCGACGGGACCGGCGGGGGCGGCTCGGTCAAGACACTGGAAATGGTCGGGGCGACCTACGTTCCGGCGGTTCCGGGCTGGGGCGACGTGGTCAAGAACCTTGAAAGCGTACCAGTTGTGGCGCTGGCGCTGGGTCCGACCGCGGGCCTTGGCGCGGCGCGAGTGGTGGCGAGCCATTATTCGATCATGGTCAAGGGGCTGAGCCAGCTGTTCGCGGCCGGCCCCGCGGTGGTCGAGGCGATCGGCGAGGCCAGCGACAAGGAGAGCCTGGGCGGCAGCGCGATCCATACCCGCAACGGGGTGGTCGACGAGGAAGTCGGATCCGAGGCCGAGGCCTTTGCCCAGGCCCGGCGGTTCCTGTCCTACCTGCCCAGCGCGGTCGGCCAGCTCGCCCAGCGTACTCCAAACACCGATCCGACCGACCGCAAGGAGCAAAGCCTGATCAGCCTCGTTCCCAGAGAAGCCAAGCAGGTCTATTCGATGCGCAAGCTGCTGGCCGCGGCGTTCGATCAAGGCTCGGTGTTCGAGATGGGCAAGCAATGGGGCCGCGCGGCGATCACCGCCTTTGCCCGGCTCGATGGCTGGCCGGTCGCGGTGGTCGCCAGCGATCCGACCTTCCTGGGCGGATCGTGGGAAGCCAAGACCAGCGAGAAGGTCGAACGCTTCATCAAACTGGCCGACCAGTTCCGGCTGCCGGTGGTTCATCTGGTCGACAACCCCGGTTTCATGATCGGGCGCGAGGCCGAGCTGACCGGGACGATCCGCTATGGCGTCCAGGCGATGAACGCGATCTACAAGGCCAGCGTGCCGCTGTGCTCGGTGGTGGTGCGCCGCGCCTATGGCATCGCCGGGAGCGCGATGAGCAACGCCGAGACGTTCCAGTACCGCTTTGCCTGGCCGAGCGGCGACTGGGGCAGCCTGCCGATCGAGGGCGGGATCGAGGTCGCCTACAAGAGCGAGATCGAGGCGGCGGAAGACCCGGCCGCGCACCTTTCCGCGATTCGCGACCGGCTCAACCGGGTCCGCAGCCCGTTTCGCACCGCCGAGATGTTCGGGATCGAGGACATCATCGATCCGCGCGAAACCCGGCCCTTGCTGTGCGAATTCGCCGAACTGGCGTGGAAGGCACTGGGGGCGGCTTAAGGTCCTTCCCATTTTTGGCGCATGCTACAAATGGGGAGGATCTAGCGGCCGAGGTATTCCTTCAGCCCCGCCGCCTGCTCCGCGCTCAGCCGCAGACCGAGCTTGGTCCGCCGCCACAGCACGTCGTCCGCGCTCTGGGCCCATTCCTGCGCGACCAGGTAATCGACCTCGGCCTGGCTGAGCCCGCCACCAAAGTCCTGGCCTTGCGGAATGGCCAGCCATTCGCGCGCGCGGGTGCCATAGGCCCGCGCGATCCGGTCGGCATCGTCGGGGCCGAGGAAGGCGAACTCTTGCTCAAGACTCGCGATCAGCGTGGCCAGCCCGTCGATCGCAAAGTCCCCGCCAGGCAGCGCCGCGCTGCGGGTCCAGGCCGGGCCGCTCAGCGCGGGTAGCCGCGCCGCCAGTGCGTCGACCGCCTCTTCGGCGAGATGGCGATAGGTGGTGATCTTGCCGCCATAGACCGACAGCAACGGCGCGCCGGCCTCGGCTTCGGACAGATCAAGCCGGTACCCGCGTGAGGCTTCCTCGGGCTTGCCGTCCTTGTCGCTGACCAGCGGGCGCACCCCGGAATAGGTCCAGACCACGTCGGCCGGGGTGATCGTCTTGGCAAAATAGCGGCTCGCCCCGTCGCACAGATAAGCGATCTCGTCCGCGCTGGCCTCGATCCTGTCGCGGGCGCGGTCGTGATCGACGTCGGTGGTGCCGATCAGGGTGAAGTGCCGTTCATAGGGTATCGCGAAGAAGATCCGCCCGTCAGGCAGCTGGAAGAAATAGGCAAAGGGGTGATCGAACAGCCGCGGCACCACGATGTGGCTGCCGCGTACTAGCCGCATCGCATAGTCGGGCGCTTCGCCCAGCAGTCCTTCGACCTCGATCACGCCGGGCCCCGCGGCATTGACAAGCGCGCGGGCCTCGAAAGTCTCGTTCCCGGCCTCGATCCGCCACAGCCCGTCCTCGCGCCGGGCTCCGGTCACGCGGGTCCGGGTCTTGACCACCGCTCCGCGCTCGGCCGCGTCCCTTGCGTTGAGCACCACCAGCCGGGCATCGTCGACCCAGCCATCCGAATATTCGAACCCGGTCGAGAACCCGCGCTTGAGCGGTCCGCCGGCCGGATGGCGGCGCAGATCGACCGTGCGAGTAGCGGGCAGGCGCTTGCGCCCGCCGATATGGTCATAGAGGAACAGCCCAAGCCGCAGCAGCCAGCGCGGGCGCAGCCCTTCGACGTAGGGCAGCACGAACCGCAGCGGATGGATGATGTGCGGGGCGATCTTCCACAGCGCCTCGCGCTCGGCCAGCGATTCGCGGACCAGCGCGAACTCGTAGTGTTCGAGGTAGCGCAAACCCCCGTGGATCAGCTTGGTCGAGGCCGACGAGGTGCCCTGGGCGAGATCCCCGGCCTCGAGCAGCAGCACCTTCGCGCCGCGCCCGGCCGCATCGCGGGCAATCCCCGCGCCGTTGACGCCGCCGCCGATCACCGCCAGGTCGAAGACGTCGCTCATCGGGCCCTAATGCACTCCTGGTTCGGGCACGGGCCGCGCCTGGCCCGGCGGGATCAGGCGGCGGAACAGCCTGCCCTGCTCGCTGTAGAGCACCAGCAGCAAGGATGCGACCCCGCTGCCCAGCAGCGCCAGCGCGAGCGGGCGCGCGGTCCCGTCGAAAGCCTGGCCGATCAGCCCGCCGAGCAGCGCGCCGACCGCCATGCGCAGGAACGACTGGAACGAACTGGCCGCCCCGGCGATCCGGGCGAAGGGCTGGAGCGCGATCGAACCGAAATTCGCCCCCATGAACCCCAGCAGGGCCATGTTGGCGGCCATCAGCGGCACGAACTGCCACAAGGTCTCCCCGCCCCGGAATGACTGAAAGACCTGGACCGAACTGACGACGATGAACACCAGCAGCGCGGCGTGGCTGACCCGGCGCGCGCCGAACCGCTCGACAATCCGCGAGTTCGAGAAGTTGGCGATCGCCATGCCGCCCGCCATCAACGCGAATAGCAGCGGAAAGGTGTCGCCGGCACCCAGATGTTCGGCGACCAGCTGCTGGGCGGAATTGATATAGCCGAAGATCCCGGCGGTGAGCAGTGCACCGGCCAGGGCATAACCCATGCCGAGCCGGTCAGTCGCGGCCTCGGCCATATTGGCGAGCACCGTGCGCACCGCAATCGCCTGGCGGAATTCGGGGTGCAGCGTTTCGGGCAGGCGCAGGAACATCCAGCCGCCGACCACCGCGCCCATCACCGCCATGCCGCCAAAAATCCAGCGCCAGCTGGCGACCAGCAGCACCGCCTGGCCATAGCTTGGCGCGAGCATCGGGACCAGCATGAACACCACGATGATGGTCGACATCATCCGCGCCATCCGGTCTCCGCCGAACCGGTCGCGGATGATCGCGCCGGGCAGCACCGACAGCCCGGCGCTGGCCACCGCCATCAGGGCGCGCAGCACCAGCAGCATGGTGAAGCTGGTGACCAGCGCACAGCCCACGGCGAGCACGATATAGGCGGCGAAGCTGACCAGCAGCACCCGGCGGCGGCCATAGCGGTCGGCCAGAAAGCCCGGCAGCAGCGAGCCGAACCCGGCCGAAAACAGGAATACGCCGACCACCAGTTGCCGCTGGTTGGGATCGCTGACCGCCAGATCGCGGGCGATCTCGTCCAGCGCGGGCAGCATCGCATCGATGCACAGCGCCTGCAGCGCCATCATCATCGCCATCAGCGCGATGAATTCGCGTTCCCCGATCCGGTCGGGGGCAGTGCGGGCGGCGGAAGCGGGCATAGTCGGGCCATGGCCCGTCCGGCCCGGCAGCGCCACCCCCTAATCGCTCTTTTCGTATGCACGTATGGACGCGTAGAGTGCCTGCAATGGACGATCCGCAGTTCGAATCAGATGGCGACGACGAAGGCGGCAGCGGCCTGCGCAAGATCATCCACGTCGATATGGACGCCTTCTACGCCAGCGTCGAACAGCGCGACGAGCCGGAGCTGCGCGGCCTTCCCGTCGCAGTCGGCGGTGATGGCCCGCGCGGGGTGCTAACCACCTGCTCGTATGAAGCGCGCCGGTTCGGGTGCCGCTCGGCGATGCCATCGGTCACCGCCAGGCGGCTGTGCCCGCAGCTGATCTTCCGCCGCCCGCGCTTTGCAGTCTATACCGCAGTCTCGCACCAGATCCGCGAGATCTTTCTCGATTACACCCCGCTGGTCGAGCCACTGAGCCTCGACGAGGCGTTCCTCGATGTGACCGAGGACCGCAAGGGGATCGGTTCGGCCACCCGCATCGCCGAGCTGATCCGGGCCCGGATCAAGGCCGAGACCGGGCTGACCGCCAGCGCCGGGGTTTCGTACAACAAGTTCCTCGCCAAGCTGGCCAGCGACCAGAACAAGCCGGACGGGCTGTGCGTGGTCCGCCCCGGCGAGGGCGCACAGTTCGTCGCGCAGATGCCGGTGCGCCGCTTTCACGGGATTGGCCCGCGCGGGGCGGAGAAGATGGCCGCGCTGGGGATCGAGACCGGGGCCGATCTCGCCGCAAGGGATGTGCATTTCCTGCGGCAACATTTCGGAGCGCAGGCCGACTACCTCTATCGCGCGGCGCGGGGGATCGACCTGCGCCGGGTCAAGGCCAACCGGGCGCGCAAGTCGCTTGGAGCCGAGCGCACGCTCGACAAGGACATCTCATCCGGATCGGCGCTGCGCGAGGTGCTCGAACGGATCATCGCGATCACCTGGGAGCGGATCGAAAAGGCCGGAGCCAAGGGCCGCACGGTGACGCTCAAGCTGAAGCACAAGGACTTCACCGGGCTGACCCGCGCGCACAGCCTGGCCCAGCCGGTCGCCAGCCTTGCCGAGTTCTCGAAGATCGGCCACGACCTGCTCGACGAAGTCCTGCCGCTGGCCCAGCCGGTTCGGCTGGTCGGGCTGACCCTTTCGGCGCTGGAGGAGGACGAGCCCGATCAGCCGGCCGCGATCATCCGGCCGGCCCAGGGCACGCTGCCGTTCTGACCGGTGCCACCGAACCCCGGCAAACGCCCCATTCAGAGACGCGAAAGCAATAGTGTTGGACAGACCGGGCGTCTTGGCGGAAACCAGGAACGGGGATCGGTTCTCGTCAATTTGGCCAAGGGCGTTGCCGGCGGCGGGTGCGAGCTGGGGTCGGGACCTGCCGCTATCATCCAACAAGGGGTTCAATGCACATGAAGTTCCGCGCAATCACCGCCGCCGCGGCGCTGTTTTCGATGGCCGTTCCGACCGTTTCGACGGCGCAGGACGATAATCTGTCCTATCCCAAGCTGACGCACTGCGCCGCATTCAACATGTTCCTGGCACAAGTGATGAGCATGGGGGCCGACAAGGACAAGGCCGAGAACAAGGTCCAGGCCGAAACCTTCACCAACCAGGCCGCCGCCCTGATCGTGCTGGCCACCGTGGTCAGCAAGAAGGAATCGGAGCTCGTCCAGGGCGAGGTCTTCGCCGAAAACGAGACGATGATGAAATCGATGAGCCAGGAAGGCGCGGCCGAGAAGCTGCTGCAGGCCGACCTTGAAACCTGCAACAATCTGGGCAAGGCGGCCTATGCCGCGCTCCAGGAAGCCAGCAAGAAGTAAGCGATTTCGAGAATTCTGGCCCCGGTGCCGGTTCCGCACGGAGCCGCGCCGGGGTTTGTCGTTCAGAGCGTCGCGGCTGCCTCCAGCCACGCATCCATCCGCGCGGCCAGCACCGGTGACAGCCGGTCGGGCAAGGTATCGCCCGCGAAAAAGCCCAGCTCGATCACCTCGCGCCCGTCGCCGCGCGGAATGCCGCTGACCCGGCCGGCGATTATGTGGACCCGGTTGATCGTGCCGTAGAGCGGTTCCTCGACCACCGAATGGACCCGCGCACTGGTCAGCGCACAGCCGGTTTCCTCGCGCAGTTCGCGCAGGGCCGCCGCCAGCGGATCCTCGCCGCGCCCGATCCCGCCGCCGGGCAGCATCCAGTTGCCGCTGCCATAGGAATGCCGGATCAGCAGGATCCGCCCGGCCTCGTCGAAGGCCAGCACCCGGCAGCCGTTGAGCTTAATCCGCGCCAGCCGCCACCAGCGCCGCCGCACGGCGTGCGCCAGCCGCAGGCCGGTGCGGTGGAGCGGGGCGGGGATCAGGTGAAGCATGTCACCGGCTGGTGCGCTGCGGCGAGCAACCGCGCAACCGGCAGGTCATGCTGGCCGGCCAGCCCAGCCTCGAACAGCGCCTGCTTGGTATCGCCGCGGATCACGAAGACCAGCGCGTCGCTGTCGAGCAGCGCCGGGATGGTCAGGCTGAGCCGCGCAAACGGCGCTTCGGGCGGCAAGGGATCGGGCACCAGCCGGATCAGCCGCTCCGCCGTATCGGCCTGCGGATCGGTGTTGGGGAACAGCGAGGCGATGTGGCCATCGGTGCCCATCCCGAGCCAGGCCAGCGCAAAGTGCGGCGGAGTCAAGGCCTGGTCCAGCGCCACCACCCGCGCGCCAAGCGGCTCGAGCGTCGCCCGGACCCGGCCGACGGTGCTGGCGGGGTGGTCTTCGGCAACGATTCGGTCATCCCCCGGCCAGACCGCGATCCGGCTCCAGTCGAGCCCGAGCTCGGCCAGTTCGGCCAGGATCGGGAACGGGGTCAGTCCGCCCGGAATGGTGATTGCGATCTCGCCGGGCGTCCGTTTCAGTGCGTCATGCAGCTGGCTGTAGAGCCAGCGGGCGATATCGGCGTCGCTGGCGCCGGCGATGATCTGGGCCTTGGTCATGGCCGCGGCGATAGCATGGCGTCAGCGCTGCCGGAACTTCCGTGCATTGCTATGCACGCGGCTCAGATCAGTGCCGCAAGAATTCCCCCGGCCAGCCCCAGCATGGCGAGCCCCAGCCAGCGGCGGATCTGGACCAACGGCAGCTCGAACAGGGCCATGCCGCCAGCCCAGCCAGTCGCCACCACGGCCATCCCGCCCAGCGCCCCGCCCAGCCCGGCCGCACCGGGAACCAGGCTGGCGACCACGATGGCAAACAGCACGAACCGTGCGGCGTCGAACACCTGCAGGGCCAGCAGGACCACCGCAAAGGCCCCGAGCGAGTGAGTCGGTTCGGCCGGGGCCGGTTTGGGCCGCAGCACGATCATCTCAAGCGCGGCCAGCCCCACCGCCAGCACCGCCAGCATCCGCCGGGCCGGCCCTTCGAGCTGCGGGGCAAAGCTGCCCGCCAGCCACACCGCCGCCGCTGCCGCCACGGCCGCGCTGACCAGCCCGATCAGCAGCAGCGCGGGACGCTGACCGTGCCGCGCCGCAAGGCCCGCCACCAGCAGCTGGTCGCGCGCGCCCAAGCCTAGCAGCAGGGTGGCGATGAAGGCGAGGAGAAACCCGGTCATGCCGGCGGTGCTGCCCGGAGAGGCAGGGTCAGGTCAAGCCAAAGCGCTCAGGCCGCGCCGTCCATCGCATAGCCGGCCGAGCGGACCGTGCGGATCAGCTCGATTCCGCCCGGCTGCTCGATCGCCTGGCGCAGGCGGCGGATGTGGACGTCGACCGTGCGTTCGTCGATTTCCTTGTCCAGCCCCCAGACCGCGTCGATCAGTTGCTGGCGCGAATGGACCCGCCGCGGTTTTTCCATGAAATGGCGCAGCAGGCGGAATTCGGTCGGCCCAAGGTGCAGCACCTCGCCGCCGCGCTTGACCCGGTGCGCGGCCGGATCGAGCTCGAGGTCGGCGAAAGTCAGCAGTTCCCCAGCCAGCGCCGGACGGCTGCGGCGCAGCAACGCCTCGGCCCGAGCCAGCAGTTCGCGCGGGGAGAACGGCTTGGTGACATAGTCATCCGCACCTGTCTTGAGCCCGCGGATCTTGTCTTCTTCCTCGCCCCGCGCGGTCAGCATCATGATCGGGACCTTGGCGCTGTCCTTGGCCTTGCGCAGCTGGCGGCAGACTTCGACGCCCGAAAGCGATTCGATCATCCAGTCGAGCACCACCAGATCGGGCAGCTGCTCACGCACCAGCATCAGCGCATCCTCGCCATCGGCGGTGGCGCGCACGTCATAGCCTTCGGAGTTGAAGTGCCACTGCAGCAGTTCGGACAGCGCGGTGTCGTCCTCGACGATCAGCACCGAGGGTTGCATCAGATCACCTTTTCCAGCCCGCCAGGCATGTCGCGCTCGGCGTAATACAGCCCGGTCGCGGCGAAATAGACCATCTCGGCGACATTGGTGGCGTGGTCGCCGATCCGTTCGAGGTTGCGCGCCACGAACAGCAGCTGCGCCGCCGAACTGATCGTCGCGGGGTTTTCCATCATGTGCGAAACCAGGTTGCGGAACAGGCTTTCGTAGAAATTGTCGAGCTTCTCGTCGCGCTCGATCACTTCGACCGCCAGCTCGGCATCGCGCGCGCCATAGGCGTTGAGCACATCGCGGACCATGCCTTGCGCGATATCGCCCATCGCCGGGACCAGGGTCAGCGGACCCAGCTTGGCGCGGCCCTCGATATGGCCGACCCGCTTGGCGATGTTCTTGGCATAGTCGCCGATCCGTTCGACCACGCCCGAAATCTTGAGCGCGGCGATCACATCGCGCAGGTCATCCGCCATCGGCGCGCGCAGCGCGATCACCCGGACGGCGAGCCGGTCGACCTCGGCTTCGAGCGCGTCGAGCTTCTTGTCGGTATCGATCACCAGCTGCGCCGCCGCTTCGTCCGAGCGGCTCAGCGCGTTGATCGCATCGCGGATCATCACTTCGGCAATCCCGCCCATTTCCGCGATCAACCCGCGCAGCTGGCCGATCTCGGTATCGAATGCCTTGACTGTATGTTCGGCCATGCCGCGTGTCCTTACCCGTAACGTCCGGTGATGTAGTCTTTGGTCCGCTCTTCGCGCGGATTGGTGAAGATCATGTCGGTCGGCCCGTATTCGACCACCTTGCCGAGGTGGAAGAACGCAGTGCGCTGTGAAACCCGCGCGGCCTGCTGCATCGAATGGGTGACGATGACGATCGCATAGCGGTTCTTGAGCTCGTCGATCAGTTCCTCGATCCGCGCGGTGGCGATCG